>CAJQQW010000220.1 GCA_905480565.1 uncultured Halioglobus sp.
GCTCTCCCAGTAGGGAATCGTTCGGTGACGCGGGTCCTGCGCAAGTACTGTTTGCAACCGAGTGGTGCCAGTTCGTGGCATACCAATAATAAAAATCGGCTCCGGTATCACCGTCTCCAGAATAGACGGCTGAGACTGGATTAGCGCTTGAATGCGCAAATGATTTCTGGCCATGCGCTTCGAGTCATCAAAAGCAGAGATACGACCAACGAAATTGAGGCTGGTACTGTTGCCAATAGAATCAACAAGGTGATCCAGCGCAGACGCGGTTTTCTGACTGGGCTCAGTGGCGATGCCTCCCGCTAATGAGGTATTTTTCTCCGCCGCGCGCCACAAATTATTGGCGTCTGGCCGCATATAGGCCGGGGCTAGCTTGCCCACCAGGTTTAGGGCTCGCATTGCACGATTGCGTGTCTGTTTGGCGCTTGTAAACTGCTGAAGATGATAAGTCTTGCTCATGGCACGCCTGATACCCTTCAAAGTGAGTGTTTAGTGAGGTAATTAAAAATAACCGCTTTCGCCTTGCAGGAAACCGTGATTCTTTGTACTTTCGGACTCCAGATGGACCAGGTGCAACTGCGGTACTCGCAAAGTTTAACGTGAACCGCTATATTCTGGATGCCTAAGCAAAAAGTTAGCCACACAATCAACAATCATGAAACAGTCTACAGCTGAACCTTTGCGCTGACGAAATCCGGTGGTACATCACTATTTTTATAATTATTAAATGTATATATCAATTGCTTAACTATATTGTTCAGTTGCCGCCGCTTACACTAGATTTATCTTCGTGGTCCGCGAAAAAACTAGACGCTTCATAAAAGGAGAGTAAACAATGCATCCATCCAGTGCCGGATCGGCTCACGCGCTCGCTGTCGCATCGAGACACCTGCCCAAGAAAAAACCCCTGTTGTTGCTGGGTGTGCTCGCTGCGCTATGTCTTGTCGGGTTGCCAACGGTTCAGGCGGAGGAGCCACGGGAGTGTCCTGCACCCGCAGTGCGGATTGAAGCGGAAGAGTTTACTCCTCTGACCACTCAAAATTACGCGACCGCCGAGACTCAGTCTCTGTTTGCCGGACCGTATATCTCGATGATCGCCAAGGAGACCTGCTCCGATGGGATGGGTGTGCTGATGCATGAGCGCGAGCCTTCTGACCCCAGTCACCGCGCCTTCGCCCGAGTGAACTATGACACTCTGTATTCCTGGGCGCTGCTGGACCTCACCTCTCCCGCCACCATCTCAATGCCCGAGACCAATGGCCGGTATCAGTCGGCGCAGGTACTTAATGAAGGTCACTGGATGCCGTTTGTCATCACAGAGCCCGGCACCTTTACGCTCACCCGCGAAAATTCCGGCTCCCGCTATGTATTGGTGGGTTTCAGAACCCAGATGAACATGCAGGACCCGGAGGATATTGCTGCAGCCAACAAGCTTCAGGATCTGATTTCCCTCGACCAGGCCGAACCGGGCGAGCTGGTATTTACTGACCGCTGGGACAAAGACGCTATTCTGACCATGCGCAAAGAGTTGCAAATTCTGCGCGACGAAAAAGGCTACAAATCAGAGGACATGTTCGGTAAACAGGGCGAAATTTACCCCGACCTGAATAATGTAGGCGTGGCGATCGGCTGGGGTGGGCAACCGAAGGAAGGCGCGGTGTATCTCTTTTATACGCCCGACTCGGATGAGCATCAGACCCTGACCTTGAGCGAGGTGCCCCATGCCGCCAATGCGTTTTGGTCGATCACGGTTTATGACGAGGACGGCTTTGTGGCCTCTGACCCCTTCAATATAAACAGCTCGTTTGCCAAGACCGATGCCAATGGCGACACCGTTCTGAACTTTGGCGGTGACCCTTCAGCCGATAATTATTTGCCTGTTTATCCGGGTTGGAACGCGACTCTGCGTATTTATACGCCAGAGGCAGACTACTTTTCTGGAGAGTGGGTGCGGCCAGAGCTACAGACCGCTGACTGACCCTGCGCGCCAGGCCAACAGCTCATGTACAGCCCTCGCCAACGGCGGGGGGTTTTTTGGCGGCGCTCTACCCATTACACCTCTTATTGGGCGACTCGCGATTTTCAGTTAATGCTAAAGCACACAACCCGCTGCAACTGGTTATCCGCATTGGTTGCCTGGAGTTGGCGACAATACGCCTGGATGCCGGGGCTAACGTCAACTATCAGTTTGACGGAGGGCACTTGTATACAACCCGCTCCTAGATATCCTGATAGCGAAATTCCCCCTGCGGCTCAAATCCATAGAATATGGATAGCGCAATCAACATCAGCATTAACAAAAGCGTGAGGAAAAGAGACACGCGATGGGGTAAATACCGTCGGAGTAATCTATAGGTAATCATAAGCCTCCTCCCGGCAGAAACATGCCACGCAACACTAACAATCCTTCTGCCACTGTCGATTCCTTGGTAAAGACAAAACCGATAACCACGAAATTGAATGTTACCAGCGTCGAGATTGCAACTGCAAAGCGCTGCGCCCATGGGCCAGTTGCCTGCCAGCTGACAGGTTTCCAGTGCTGGAATAGCTGCCATACCACGATACCTGCGCCGTGGTACAGGCCCCACACCAGATAGCGCCAGGATATTTCATGCCATAGGCCAATAATCAGTAGTGTGGCGATAGCACCCAGTGCGGGACGCCTACTGACAGCGGTTACAGCTGTATAGACATACTCTCTACACCATGAGGTTAAAGAAATGTGCCAGGCGCGCCAGAACTCCGAAATATTTTTCTTTAAAAAGGGGTTATTAAAATTCTCCATGACGTGATAACCCAGCAACAGCGAGAAGCCGATAGCGATATCCGAATACCCCGAAAACTGGACATAAAGATTGGCGCCATAACGGATACAGTCCAGGTAATGAAACAGGCCAGGGTTGGTAAATTCGAAGCGATTTATGTAGTCATCGAACAGACCGGATATCAGGAAGTTGCCTATAACCGCGATCTTTGCATAGCCAAATATGATGCGCTCCAATCCCGCGTACACGTCGCTCGCCACCCAGCGGTGGCGCTGAATATCCCTTTTAAACTGTCCGTAGCGGTGTATAGGTCCTACCTGAAGTGTGGGCAAAAAAAGCAGGTAGCGGGCAAGCTCATCTGAATTCAATACAGTGATACGACCCATATATCGCTCGAGGATCAAATGAATAACTCTCAGGGCGTAATAGGACAGCCCCAGCGGAATCAGCAGTTCATCCGTGGTACGTTGGCCATCGATTCTGTAGCCCAGCTTAAAATACACAAGGACCGTTACGATCAGCGAAATACCCAGTGCGATTTGCAATGCGCGGGGTTGACGACTGCGGCTGATAACGGATGCAACTCCCGCCATCATCATCAACAATAGCAACGACACGGGAGACTGACTGAGCAAAAAAACTGCCGTTATCCCGATCAAAAGGTACTGCCGAAACTGCGACGGTGTAATCCAGAATACCGAGACGGTTCCAGACATCCATAACAGCCATTCCAGGGAGAGAACTGACATCAGCGGGCGGCTTTATTGCTCTTGCGATAGCTCTGGGCCAAATCCACGAGATCGCCCAAAGTCTGTATGGTCATAATTTCCCTGGGCTGAAACTGTATGCTGTAGGTTTCCTCCACTGCCATAATAAAGTTCAGGTGAAACAGTGAATCCCAACCACTGACGCTCTCTGCAGAACTGGATCGGGACAGCGCCTCCCGGGGCAGCTTGAGCATGGTCGCAGCGATATCAAGGGCGACTTCAAGGGGGCCCCCTTCATGACTGAACCGCCTGCTCTGCCTTCGCAGGGCCACTTGCTCGCGCAACTCCGCCAATACCACCTTGCCTGCCGGGCCACGGGGGAAATCAGCGAAACGATGAAACTCCGCCGGCATCTTCTCGTTGGCCAGGCGACTTTCGAGGAATGCCTGTAGCTCCTGATCCGACAGGCTTACAGCAGGGTCCTCGACAATACACAGAACGGCAGTTTCTCCCCAAGTATCATCCGGTTCGCCAAATACTGCCGCATAGATCACGGCCTCGTGCTCAAGAACTGCATCAGTAATTTCCTCGGGATGTATATTGATGCCACCGCGGATAATGATGCTTTTTTTGCGCCCGCGTATCTCAATTTTTCCGTCTTTATTGATTCGACCAATATCCCCGGTATAAAACCAGCCATCCTTGATAGCTGCAGCCGTCGCTTGCGGATTATTGATATAGCCTTTCATTACCAGCTCACTGCGAACCAGAATTTCTCCCGCCCCACCAGCAGTAACGTCTAACCCAGCGTCGTCTACCACCCTGATTTCGCTATCGATAGGTTTACCCACGGTGCCAATTTCATAGCTCTCGTCATCGGGCCCCGAGCATGTAAACAATGTCACTGTTTCGGTGAGGCCATAGCAATTACTCACCCTTGTTCTGAATCGCTCCTCAAAAGATTGCCATAAATCAGGGGAAAGTGCGCCGGCCGAACTAACCAATACCTTGAAGTCACCCGATTGAAAGACGTCAGTGAAGTCCTCACCCAACCGCTGAATCAGTGCGAGTACTGTCGGCACTGTGATGAGGTGAGATATTCCCTCCCGAAAAATATAATCCAACGAGTTGGGCAAGTCATGAATGGTAAACTGACCGGGGCGGTGCAGTGTGCCGCCTGCAAACAATGTCAGCATCAAGCCATTGATAATACCATCCGTATGATGCAGCGGCAGTATATTGAAGACTTCAGCTCGATCATCAAACCTGAACTGCCGTAGAAGAATACGCATCTGTACTGCAATATTATTTTGAGTGAGCTCTACCCCCTTGGGTTCCGATGTTGTGCCGGAGGTAAATAACACCAACGCCGTCGTTTGCGGGTGGGCCACAGGAAAATCGTCCCCAAATGGTAAAGTCTTATCCAATAAACTGGGAAAAGCATCAAGATCATCGGCCTGAGCCTCGGATTTACCCTCTTTTTTCAGCAGCTTTTTGAACACACTCCTGGTTTTCCTGCGGGGTTCATCGACGGGAATCACGTGAAGGTCTGGCTCTAGCGCTACTGTTTCCAGCTTGTCCCGGTCAACAAATGTAAGTTTCGGCTTTACAAGTTCCAGCAAGCCATTGAGGGACGGCATCGCGGGATCAGTAACCACCGCAGCAAGCCCATTAACAATACACGCCAGGCAGATAACGGCCACCTGGCTATCATCTTTCACATTCAGGAAAACATAATCTCCTTCACGCAAGTCCCTGTCCTGAAATACGGATGTCAGCTTTCTCACAGTGGCATCCACATCACCATAGCTAAGCACTTGCCCCTTACTCCGAAGGTAAGGCTTTGACGCAGAGGTCTGTGCCATTACCGTGCTGTATAACTCGCCGATCATTACTGACTTTCTCCAATATCGGGAAAATGCTGACGTACTAATTCACCTTTCAGGATCTTTTCATTGGCGCCGCGCGGAAGCGACTCCACGTGTATAACCGTGCTGAGCTGATGGTCTGGGCTCAGTGACATCCGTAAGAGCGCATTAAATTGCGCCAATAGTGAATCGGCTGCAGTTTCGTCAATCGCTTCCAAAAAACACGCCAGCTGATCATCGCCGTGATCGTCAACAAAACCTACCACCGCGAGGTCACTGGTACCGGACTGACCACATAAGCACTGTTCAACCTCAGCCAGATAAATAAGAGTCCCTGAGGACGCCTTGATTACGTCTCTCTTACGTCCACGCAGTTCAATAACGCCATCGATGCTCCGGCGGCAGATGTCACCGGTATACAACCAGCCGTCACGCAATATTTCACTCGATCTGGAGGGTTCAGTAAGGTACGCGGTCATCAGGTTTCCGCTGTAGATTTGCAATTCTCCGGGTTCATTGTCATGCGCGACCCGACCGTCGCCCGTGACAATCTGTGCTATCGCATCAAAGGGCCTGCCAATGTAGTTGGCAGTTTCCGAGGGTTTTTCTCGAGGCATAAAAATGCAGGCGCCACACGTCTCCGTCAAGCCATAGTAGTTGCTAACGGTCACGCCCAGGGCACGCTCCACCCGGTCTACAACGGAGGGCTGAAGATTAGCGGCCGTACAGAGAAAGAGTCGCAAGCTGGCGAACATCGTCGGTTCCAGCCGCTGCGCCAATGAAGCCAAGCGCGTCAGGAACGCAGGCACAACACCCATGATCGTAGCTCCCTGATTACCCATCATGCTGACCGCTTCCAGCACACCGGATCGTCCGCAGGCGTCGGGGATCAAAAACCGGCAGCCAACAGTTGCAGTGGCGACCAGCGGATTGCGCAAACCGCTCATGGTGGCGTAGTGTCCGAGGCCTAGATAAACATCATTCCGGCTCCATTCATAATAGCGGGCGAAGCTAACAGCCGATTGCCAAACCGCTTGGTGCGCCAGCTCCACCCCTTTAGGTACGCCCGTTGTGCCCGAAGTAAACAGTATCACCGCAGTACTGCCACGCAGTGGCTCCGCCCCAGGCAAACTGACAGTCGTTTCATCCTCTAGCCAATCCTCAAACTGCACATACTGCCCCGCCGACACCGATTCGGATTCCAGCGAAATCACCTGAGTATTTTTGGGCAGTACAGCATCACGAGGGATATCGGTATCGATAAACAACAGTTCAAAATCGTGTTGTTGAATAATTTCGGCGATTCGCGAAACGGGCCAGCCGGGATCAATGGCTGCAAATGGGCTCCCGACCAATTGGGCAGCCCAGAACAACAGCACGGTCTCCAACGTCGGCTCTGCCGCCACACAGACTGGCGCTCCCGCCTGCGGTAACTGGGCCAGTAACCGACCGGCCGTTATTTCTACCAGTTGATTCAACTCCGCATACGTCAATTCCAACTCGTCTTCGACACTCACGACATAGATGTCATCCCCATAATCGCGCACGGCTTTTTTCCACAAGGCAGCCAGATTTTGCTCATCCGGCAGAACCGCTACCAACTGATTGGCATAATAGTGGTTGAGGTGAGCCATGCCGGTCGATACCGGCAGAATCAGCGCGATATCCGCGGCGACCAAGGGTGCAAGTATCTGCTGGATTTCCCCCGTAGTCATATTCAGCTGTTCTGCGATATAGGCCAGCGGCATTGCCTTGCTTGCCCAGTACAATACCCGCGCCTGATCCGCGTCAATCTCCGGGCACAACCGTCTGCTAAGGAACTCCTCGTAGCCTGGATGGCGCCGTAGCATATGCTGTGTCATCCCGTCTGCATCGTTGGTACGTAGTCCAACGCGAAGGCGATTAAGATCAATATCCAGCAGGGGATTGATCATAATGTAGCTGTTACTGTGCACGCTAAACTGATCATCAATACTGGATAAAGGTGCACCTTCCCACTCACGGGGAATAAGACCTGCCAATGCGTTGTAATGGCTAGTCTGCGGGTTATTAGCGACGACTGCATTAGCGGAAGACGTAAACAGCGCCATCTCCGATTCGATCAGAACGCTGCGTGTGGTATTTTCCGCAGCCTGATTCAGGTACTCATTCCAGAATTGGCCGTGCTCCTGGCGACAGCCACGATCAAACCAGGGGTCGGGTTCGCTATTGGTCAGGTGTACATGTGGGAACAGGACGGGGCCGTCATCGCGGCATACCCGCTGGCATTCCGCCACCAAATTGTCTGTGTCATAGCGGTGCAGCGTGTCCAGCCCCACTACCGCCGCAAAACTCTGCGACTTGAACGGGAAGGGCTGATTGACATCGTGAAACAGTATTTCCAGATTGCCCGCCCTGCGGTCACAATCAAGCCAGTACCGGAATGCGCGGTAACTGAGCACACCCTGATTACCCTCCCAGATAGACACAACTCTCTGCTCGGGAAACAGAGCCGCCAACAACTCACCACTCCACCCGGTACGACACCAGGTATCGAGAATGTAATCACCAGGCTGCAACCGCTCACGCAACAGTGGCACTAACGGATAAAATGCCCGAGTCGACTCATTA
>CAJQQW010000221.1 GCA_905480565.1 uncultured Halioglobus sp.
GAGTTTCTGCACGGTGCGATACACAGTTTCGCTCACGCGCGGCGACCCGCCAACAAAGTACTCGCGGGCATACAGCGCTGGTACAAGGGAGCGCACCGGTTACACCATCTAAACGGCGGACCAGACGGCAAAGGTCAGATCGGCGCCACCCAGACGATTGTCGTCAGCTGGGGCTGGCCTTTCTCCCTGCCCAATTACTGGTTCGGTACCTTTTGCCTCTATCTTGGTCTCTGGGAGGTGTGGATCTGGGGCACCTCGCTCAAAAGTCTTTGGGGTATCCATAATCATTCCAACCTCACATATGACATGACGCTCTTGAAGCACCCTAACCCATGGATATCCAAAACCATGTACGCGCTGTGTCACGTGCTGGTATTTCCCAACCAGCATCATCACCATCACAGCCGCAGTAATAACTCGGGCCGCAACATGCAGAACTTTATCGCGCTCTACGATTGGCTGCTTTGGAAGAAGCTGGTGATTTCAACAGAGCGTCCCGTCACCTACGGGTGGCGCAAGACAGATGCGGAGGAGGGCAGCGCATTGTACCGTTTCGTTCATCGCCCCTTCATGGACAAGTTTTTACCGCGAGGAATGTTGAATGGACGCAGCTAACAGCCAGCCCGCAGCAGCGGGAGACCACTATGCGCAGGTTATCGTGGTGGGCGCAGGGTTCGCCGGCATCGGCGCCGCTGTCAAGTTGCGCGAAGCGGGTTTTGATTTTCTGGTACTCGAAAAAGGGGAGCAGGTAGGTGGTGTCTGGCGTGATAACGTATACCCGGATTGTGCATGCGATATTCCCTCGTCATTCTATTCTTTCTCCTTTGCCCCCAAGCCCGACTGGTCGCACTTCTACGCGCGACAGGAAGAAATTCTCGAATACACTGAGGAGACGGTGAAACGGTTCGATTTGTGCAAACGAATCCATTTACAGCGCGAATTGTTGGAAGCACGTTGGGATAAAACAGAAAACGAGTGGTGTTTGGAAACCAACGCGGGGCTGTATCGCTGCCGCTTCGTCATTATGGCGTGTGGCCCGATGCACGTGCCGGTTACTCCTGATATCCCTGGGCGTGACAGCTTTACCGGCACGGCGTTCCATTCAGCGCGTTGGGACAAACAGTATAATTTTGAAGATAAGCGTGTTGCTGTTATTGGCAGTGGAGCATCGGCTATTCAGTTTTTGCCGGTGCTGCGCAAGCAAGCGAAGCACCTCACGCTGTTTCAGAGAACGCCGCCTTGGGTCTTGCCGAAAATAGACATCCCGGTGGCGACAAAATGGCAGCGGCGCTTTGCTCGCTTTCCATTTTTACAACGTTTACTGCGGCGCTTGCTGTATTTGCAGTTCGAGTTTCTCAACAGTGGTTTGAATCGCCCCGCCATTGTCAAACGTTTGCAGTCGGCTGCTATGCGCAATATGCGCAGAGGGGTGCAAGACTCGGTGTTACGCGAACAACTCGTACCTGACTACACAATAGGCTGCAAGCGCATCCTGCAATCAAATACCTGGTACCCCGCACTCGCAGCTGACAACGTCTCTGTGACCGGGGGCGTGCGCGAAATCGACGGCGACACCGTGATTGCGGCCGACGGTAGTCGCCATGTGGCGGACGTGATCATTTACGGGACCGGTTTCGAAGTGGCAAATCCGCCTATTGCCGAGCGGATTGTAGGAAAGAGTGGCGATACATTGGCCGATCGCTGGCAGGGCAGCCCCTCTGTATATCTGGGCACATTGCCTGAAGAATGCCCTAATCTTTTCATGACCTTCGGACCCAACCTGTATACGTTTTCTTCTGCGTTTGTGATTATCGAAGCGCAGTTGAAGCTGGTGATGAGAGCGCTCACGGAGGCGCGTGATCAGCAAGTGCTCACCTTCAGTATCAGTAATAAGCGCAATCGAGCTTTCAATGAGGAACTGCAGCAGGCGCTGTCCAAGACCGTCTGGAATGCGGGTGGTTGCTCCAGCTATTTCATCGATCGCAATGGCAAAAATAGCAGTAACTGGCCCTGGACAACCTTCAAAATGCGTCGCAAGTTTGCCCGCTTTCGTCTGCGAGACTGTGACTTATCCAATAGCGGATAGCGTTCAGGCAAGCGACCCGTTCCGCAACCGTTCCGTGAGCTCTCCGCCTCGGGCAATATTATCTCAGCTGGGCTAGATTCTTAGCCCACACAGCGAATCGCAGACTGCGTTCCTTATCCACGCCAGACGCCTCAATGCTACACTTCTGATCCTCTGATCGTTTACCCCGATCGCAATGACAGGATGAGGTGGCTCAGCTCATGGCAGACAAGATCAAGCATGCGGGCAATCTGGCCGGCTACTCGGTATTGGTTACCGGTGGCGGCACGGGTATTGGTACAGGTTGTGCGGCAGAGCTGGCGGCCGACGGCGCTGCGGTGACCATTTGTGGCCGGCGCAGGGAAGTACTGGAGGCTGCCGCTGAAAAAATTGCCGACGCGGCCGGTTTCGGTGGTTCGGTCCGGCTGGTAACCGGTGATGTGACAGTCGAGGACGATGTCGCACGCATTGTATCGACATCTCTGGAAGCCACGGGAAAGTTGAATGGCTGTATCGCCAATGCAGGTGGTGGTGGAATGCTGATGGGCTACGAGAGCATGGATACAGCTGAATTCCTGCGCGTGCTTAATCTCAATGTGATTGGCACCATGCTGTGTATAAAGTACACCCTGCCTCACATGATAGACGCAGGGGGTGGGTCCTTTGTGGGCATGTCTTCCCTGGCGGGTCACGTGACGCACCCGTGGATGGGTGCCTACCCTGTGAGCAAGGCCGGCATCGAGGCCATGATCAAAAATGCGGCGGATGAAAACGGGACCCACAATGTGCGGTTCAACGCTATTCGCCCAGGCTTTGTCGCCACGGAAATTATGGAGGGAATACCCCGCGACAGTGAGGTATTCGGTTCCTACATTGCCAACACGCCGCTGGGAGATGTAGCGGAAGCCGATGACATCGGCCATTTGGCCCGATTCCTGGTCGGCCCGGAGTCACGTTGGATTACGGGGCAGTGTATCGGAGTCGACGGCGGGCATAGTCTGCGCCGCGGTCCCGATTTTACGAGTTTTAAAGCCTGATCAACACTAAACGGAGAGTTCGCTATGGCGTTCAAAGGTAAAGTAGCACTGATTACAGGCGGCGGCAGCGGTATGGGCCGTACAGCAGCCCAGTTGTTGGCAAAGCAGGGGGCCAGTGTGGCCATACTTGATGTCAATGAGGAGGGTATGAGAGAGACTGCAGAATCGAGCGATACTATCCACCCGTTCTCAATAGATGTTACCGATACCGATGCGGTCCACGCGCTGGTCGCGCAGGTCGAGAAGGATCTAGGGCCTCTTGATCGAATCGCGAATGCGGCGGCGATAATGCCCTTTGGTAAACTGCTGGAGCAGGATCCGAAAGTACAGCTCAAACTGATGCAGATCAATTACGGCGGGTTGGTGAATGTCGCCACCGCTGCGCTGCCGGCCATGATTCAACGTGGCAAGGGTGATTTTATCAGCTTCTCATCCATGTCCGGAGTGATCCCGGGGTTGATGATGGGCGGTTACTGCGCCACCAAGGCCGCGGTGCAGATGTACACAGAGATCCTCTATCACGAGAACCTGAACAGCGGTATTCGTTTCGTCTGTGCCTGTCCGCCCCCGGTGTCCACACCCCTTTGGAAACAGGCGGAGGCTACTGTGATGCCGAAACTCATAGAGGGTGGCGAGACGCTGACGCCGGAGCAGGTGCTTGAGGATATCGAGCAGTGCCTGGATGCTGGGGAGTTTTTGTCCATGCCCGGCAAGGGCACCAAATTCGGTTACAAGATGCGGCGCTTCCTGCCCGGACAGATCTGGAAGCACACCCACAAGGTTGAGGGTTTTTAGTGTTGTGGTTCGCCTCCGTGTAGTGCCGAGCTGAGATCAACGTCATAATGAGAAGCACATAGACACCCTCGGACGGTTTGATGAAGCACCCCTTTAAGGACTTGTTTTTTGCCAGTTATTTGTCCTTCTTATTGTGGTTCGTCTATGCAATCAGTTTCTATTTTTCGGCCAACACGCCTGTTGCAGAGGCTGCATTTACCGAGGTCCTGCAGCTGCTTGGATTGAGCGCTGGGCTGGCCGCGTTGGGCGCACTTTTTGTCTGCGCAGTGGTCGGCCCGTTTTTCCCCCTAAATGTCCTTGCAAACCGAAAACCGGCTGTTATCAGAACTGTAGTGTTTTTGCTTTTGTTCTGCGTGTGCCTGCTGGTGATCGAGAATTGGTTTTATTCGCTGTTTGGTTTTAGTTTGAAGACGGACGAAGGTGCCGTGCTGAAACTTTTCTTCGTGGCATTTGCCGCGCTGTTGGCCCACCACGCCGGTGGCGTGGTGGTGTACCTCGCGGAGAAACTTGAGGTCGTCAGCTGGTGGTTGATCGCTGTGCTGGCTATCGTTCCTCAGTTCAGTTACTGGTTTCTTGAGACTGATTCGCAGCGGTTTGTAGCGAGTGATCGACCGGTGTCTGAAGCAAAAAACGCGATTAACGTGCTGTTGATATCGGCGGACGGGGTGAACGCCACTGCTATGTCACTTTATGGACAAAAACGCGGTACGACGCCTTTTCTGGACTCCATTGCTGATGAGCTTATGGTCTTTGAGAATGCATATACAAACAGTGCAAATACCACCGGTTCACTGACGGCAGTCCTGACTGGCCGCTCTCCGCTTGCAACCAGGGTGGTTTACCCTCCCGACCTTTTAGACGATCGCGACAACCTCAAGAGCTTGCCCGCGCTGATGTCTCCCGCAGGTTACCTGAAGACGCAGTGGGCGGTCCCTCATTTTGCCAATGCGTCTGAGCAGGGATTCTTGCATGCATTTGAGCGTGTAAACGGACGCAAGATTGTCGACTCCGATGAGCTTTTCAGTGCGCTCGCCCTTAACGGGTTGCAGGCATGGTTTGTGAAGTCGATCTACCGAGATCAACTGGGTGTTTTGCGTGATGCTCTGGGGCTGGAGGAACTTGATAACCCCTATCTGCAGGTTGCGGAATCTGCGACAAGGGGGGCTGGCACGCTTGAGGACGAAGAGCGTTTACAGGGGCTGCTACTGGATCTTCGTCAGGCTGCCCTGACCGATAGAAAGCTATTTTCCCATGTCCATTTTATGGGGTCACATGGGCCTACATTTCATCCAGCAGTTCGGCGTTTCTCGGCGGGAGTGGAACAGGTAGACGGGTGGATGAAACCGTTCTATCTGGATTCAATTTTAGAATTTGATGCAAGATTGGAGCAGATCTATGAAGCGCTTTCAGCAGCAGGCCAGCTTGATCAGACCTTGTTGATTATCTATTCCGACCACGGCAGGCAATGGTCTGTCACCCAGAGAATTCCATTGCTTATCCGGCTACCTGGAGCAAAAAACGCAGGGCGCTACCGCGCTAATGTTCAGTTGTTGGATGTCGCTCCAACCGTGTTGGCCTATTTGGGAGAACCCAGCCCCGAATGGATGACAGGCACCAGTCTGCTAACGCCCGAAGGGATCCTGCCCAACCGCATGCTCTATGCGGTATCCGTTGCCAAATCGCGCAAAGGGAGTGAGGGCTGGGTCAGGGCGAATGACACGACGGAGCGATTTACAGATGTTAACAACATTGACCTTATTCATTGCGGTCGGATTGCGCGAGTGGATGTGGATGCGGGTAAGCTCGCCTTTCGCCAGCTTCCGTCTGGCCCGTCACCCGCACCCTGCGATCGGGAGACGCTGCCGGGCTTGCAGGAATCGGGGTTAGCGGAGATCAATCGCCTGATGGGGCGATAACCGCATAGTGGCGTGCGCGCTCTCTCTCAGGCGCGTCTCTATAAAAAAACAATTCTGATTGTTTTTTTATAGAGATTCCCCTATATTCGCATAGCTGGGAAATTTCCCAACTCGTCGCGCGGCCCGGTCATCGGACAATAGTCTGCCACACCCGCCTGCGCCCCGCGAAATCACACTGAGTGCAGGAGTTGCCAAGTGAGCCTACCGAAGGAAAAACTGTTGCGGGCCTACCGCCAGATGAAAACTATCCGGGAATTCGAGGAGCGCACACACGCAGAGATAATGAATGGCCAGATTGCGGGGTTTACCCATCTCTATACGGGGCAGGAAGCGAATGCGGTTGGCGTGTGTGAAAACCTCAGCAATGAGGATACGATCATCTCCACCCACCGGGGTCACGGTCACGTGATCGCCAAGGGGGCCGATGTTATTCCGATGATGAAAGAGTTGTTCGGCTCGTCCGAGGGCTTGTGCAAAGGCAAAGGCGGCTCTATGCATGTTGCCGATATAGAAAAAGGCATCCTCGGCGCCAATGGTATCGTGGCCGGTGGTCCGCCCATCTCTGTCGGCGCGGCATTGGCGCAGAAGATACGTAAAAACAACCGCGTCGCGATTTCCTTTTCCGGTGACGGCTCTGTCAACCAGGGGACCTGCTTTGAAGCGATGAACCTGGCTGTGGTTTTAAAGGTGCCCGCTGTATTCGTCATTGAGAACAACTATTACTCAGAGCACACCAATATTGAATACGCGGTGGGTTGCGATGATTTGAAAGCGCGTACAGAGAGCTTCGGTTTTCCGGTGTTTGTTGCCGATGGCGCTGATTTTTTCTCGGTCTACGAGGCGGCGGGCAAGGCTATTGACCATGCTCGAGCCGGTAACGGTCCCGCCGGCGTTTTCGCCGAAACGGGTCGCTTCCACGGTCATTTTGTTGGAGATCCGCAGCATTACCGTGCAGACGGTGAACTTGACGATCTGCGGGAGAACTCCTGCTGCCTGAAAAATTTCCGCGCGAGGATGGCAGAGACAGGTGAACTCAGCCTGGAAGAACTGGATGCAATTGATGCGGAGGTAATGGCGCTCATTGAGCAGTCTGTGACAGAGGCAAAAGGTGCGCCCCGACCTTTGCCAGAGCAAGTTATAGAAGACGTCTATATTAATTACGGCACCGCATAGGAGAGTCATCATGTCAGAAAAAACGATGCGCGATGCAATTAACGAGGCACTGCACCAGGCGATGGCAGAAGACGATACCGTCTTTGTTTTAGGCGAGGATGTAGCCGGTTGTAACGGAGCACCCAGCGGCAAAATCGGTGAGGTCGGTGGTGTATTTGGTGTTACCGCTGGCCTTTACAAGGCTTTCGGCCCGGATCGCTGTATCGACACACCGATTTCCGAGTCGGCTATTGTTGGCGCTGCGGCGGGTGCTGCTCTTGTGGGGATGCGGCCGGTAGCAGAAATTATGTTTGCTGATTTTATCGGGGTCTGCATGGACCAGATTGTCAACCAAATGGGCAAGTTCCGTTACATGTTTGGCGGCAAGAGCACGTGCCCTGCGGTTATCCGCTTCGCCTCTGGCGGTGGTTTTTCTGCGGCGGGACAGCACAGTCAGTCCATGTATCAGGTGATGACCTCTTTTCCAGGCTTGAAAGTGGTCATTCCCTCTAATGCCTATGACGCCAAGGGATTGCTGCTGCAAGCGATCAAGGACGATGACCCGGTGCTGTTTTTCGAACCCAAAGCGCTTTACCAGGAAACCTGTGAGGTGCCCGACGAGATGTTTACTATTCCCTTCGGAGAGGCAGCTTTTGTTCGCGAGGGCGATGATGTGACGGTTGTGGCTTTTGGCCAGATGGTCAATAAGGCGGCAGCGGCTATCGACGCGCTGGAGTCCGAGGGCATCAGTTGTGATCTGATCGATCCCCGTACCAGTTCACCGCTGGATGAGGGCGCGATACTGGAGAGTGTTGAGGCCACGGGGCGTCTCGTTGTGGTCGATGAGTCTCCGCCCCGCTGTGGTCTGACCGCAGATATTGCCGCGCTTGCGGCGGATAAGGCTTTTCACGCCCTGAAGGGGCCGATCAAGCAGGTTTGCGCACCCCAC
>CAJQQW010000222.1 GCA_905480565.1 uncultured Halioglobus sp.
GTCACGGGGTGAAATCATCGATCAGCGGGACATACTGCGCCAGTTGGCAGATCTTCAATACACGCGCAACGACACCGATTTCCGGCGCGGCACCTACAGAGTGCGGGGTGACGTCATCGACATTTATCCTGCGGATTCTGAGCGCGAAGCAGTGCGTATCGAGCTGTTCGATGAGGAAATCGAGAGCCTCTGCTGGTTTGATCCTCTCACCGGTGCCGTAGAGAACCGGGTGGCCCGTGTGACCATTTATCCCAAGACGCACTATGTTACTCCTCGCGAGACGATGTTGTCTGCGGTTGAGCATATCGAGGAGGAGTTAAGCGGACGCCTCGTCCAGCTCAAGGATCTCAATAAGTTGGTTGAGGCGCAGCGTCTGGAGCAGCGAACCCGCTACGACGTTGAAATGATTCGAGAGCTGGGGTACTGCACGGGAATAGAGAACTATTCGCGGTATTTGTCGGGTCGCGCGCCGGGAGATCCGCCACCGACCCTGTTCGAATACCTCCCAGATAACGCCCTGGTTATTGTGGACGAGTCTCATGCCAGCATTCCCCAGATCGGCGGCATGTACAAGGGAGACCGCTCCCGCAAGGAAACTCTTGTGGAGTTCGGTTTTAGATTGCCATCGGCGCTGGATAATCGCCCTCTGCGATTCGAGGAATGGGAGCACCTTGCGCCACAAATGATTTTTGTGTCGGCCACGCCTGGTCCTTACGAACAGGACAAGGCGGGCCAGGTCGTCGAGCAGGTGGTCAGGCCGACAGGGCTTGTGGACCCTGAAGTAGCTGTGCGGCCGGCGGGCACGCAGGTGGATGATTTGTTGGGCGAAATTCATCAGGTGGTGGAGGAGGGCGACCGCGTGTTGGTGACAACCCTGACCAAGCGCATGTCGGAAGATCTCACGGAATACCTGGGTGACCACGGTGTGAAGGTGCGCTACTTGCATTCCGATATTGAGACAGTGGAGCGAGTCGAGATAATTCGCGACCTTCGGCTCGGCGTATTTGATGTGCTCGTAGGGATTAACCTGTTGCGTGAGGGATTGGATATGCCGGAAGTTTCTCTCGTGGCCATCCTCGACGCGGACAAGGAAGGTTTCCTGCGATCAGATCGTTCGCTGATTCAGACTATGGGGCGTGCGGCTCGGCATCTAAAGGGCAGGGCAATCCTCTATGCGGACAAAATCACCGGTTCTATGGAGCGAGCAATGGCTGAGACGAGCCGTCGCCGTGAAAAACAACTGGCTTACAATGAGAAACACAATATCACCCCGGTGGGCGTAACCAAGTCAGTTCAGGACATCATGGAAGGCGCACGACGTATGCCTACTCGTGGTAAGTCAAGGACGAAGCAGGCGGGAGAACCCAGGGCGGCCTATGGCGCCGAACTCGAAAAGCTGACTCCGGCAGCTCTGGCGCGCAAAATAAAGCAGTTGGAAAGTCAAATGCATGAGCATGCTATGAACCTTGAATTTGAGGAGGCAGCCGCTCTGCGAGACCAGTTGGCGGAATTGAAACAGGCCGTATTTGTTAGTTGACAGCGCTTAGCAATGCAACACGCAGGCACATTGCAGCAGATGATGGTCATGATGATGTTGTTTTTTTGACTGCTGATTTGGTAGCCAAACAGTAACGTCCGACAGTACCGATTATCCAGCATTCGTTCATCATGAGGGCTGCCAAATAGGGACACTACCCGTATTGTGATTACAGGGATGAAAAGCAACCGGCAGGCAGTCCCGGAGAGCAGATGACGTCGCTCGTTTTTCTGCGTTGCTGCAATCAAATTTACCCTCGAAACGGGCTTTTCATTGGCCGCTGTTTCGGGCAATATGCGGCTCCACTCGACCTGCACGTGGCCTTTGGTAGGGGCCACCACTGATAGAGGAATATACAATGCCTGTAATTACCTTGCCGGACGGCAGCGAACGTTCGTTCGATAACCCTGTTTCAGTGCACGATGTTGCCGCTAATATTGGTCCTGGCCTCGCCAAGGCCGCCTTGGCTGGAGTGGTGAACGGTCGAGAAGTCGATACCTCGCATGTGCTTGAGAGCGATGCTCAGTTGGCGATTATTACAGACCGTGACGAGGCCGGATTGGAAGTCATTCGCCATTCCACCGCCCACCTTTTGGCGATGGCCACGCAGGAGCTGTTTCCCGGCGTACAGGTGACGATCGGCCCTGTGATCGATGACGGTTTTTTTTACGATTTTGCTACCGGACATGCGTTTACCCCAGAGGACCTGGAGAAAATCGAGACGCGTATGGAAGAGCTGGCAGCAGATGACCTGCCCGTTGAGCGTATCGTGGTCAGCCGCGAGAAAGCCGTGGAATTGTTCCGCAATATGGGCGAGCACTACAAGGTTCAGATCATTGAGGACTTGCCCGAGGATGAGGAGATCACACTCTATCAGCAAGGAGCCTGGATGGACTTGTGCCGTGGTCCGCATGTGCCGCGCACTGGCAAGCTCAAGGCCTTTAAGCTGACCAAAGTGGCCGGCGCCTATTGGCGAGGTGATTCCAGCAATGAAATGT
>CAJQQW010000223.1 GCA_905480565.1 uncultured Halioglobus sp.
TATCACAGTACAGGGCGTGTTACTGTCGCTCCAATATGTTGCGACGTTAATTGCTTGCGGACAGTTGTCTACTCAGAAAAACTGCGTGTCAGATCATCAGACTATCAGACCATCAGACCATCAGACCATCAGACCATCAGACCATCAGACCATCAGACTATCAGGTCATAGTGCCAGGCGTGAAGCAGTGCCGCATGCTCCGTGAAAGCCTGAGTAAACGTATCGCGAGTTTTCGGCGGAAGGGACTCGATCTTCTTCATGTTCAGATCAGTAATAGGGCGCGTGAGGGTGCCGTCGATAGAATGCACCTCGAAACTGGCCTTATCATCGAGGTCGCTGAGCGCAGGAATGAATTGAGCCAGGTTGCCGCAACTCCCGGCAGGATCGCTGACCAGGGACTCGTACGTCAACACCAGTGAGTTTTTTAGTAATTTGGCGTTTTCCAATTGGGTGCGCAGGCACATGAGGGCGAAATTAGCGGCTTTTTGCGCTGGCCAATTATTACGTCGCATAAGACCCTCGGCCTGAGCGTATGGATTGCGAACCATAATAATGAATTGGGCAGGCTTGAAGTGTTGCTGAATATCATTAGTGCGGATTATGTTGGGTGGACTTTTTTCCAACCACAGCGGTTTTTCTGCGTTCCAGTGTTTATCCCAAACCTGCTTGATGTGATCCCAGGGGAGCGTGTGTTGTTTGTCCCATGGTTTTTCGCGCATAACGTCCTGCAACTCTGGAAGCATTTGTCCCTCTGTGGGCAGTGATGACACATTTTCGGATGTCGATATCAGTTTCCATAGGAGGGTTGAGCCGGAGTAGGGCGGACACAGAATAAAAAGGTAGGAGGACATGGCGTGATGTATTGCCCCGCGATCGGCCATCGGTGTGTTAACGAATAATAGCCACACTAGCAGAGGGCGCGTTGTCGTGCCAGAACACCGCCGTATTTGCGTGATATAGCATTATCTTACTTGTCGGCAATGTCCGAGACTGTATGCTATGTGCGGTAGCTAACGGCATAGGAAAATGGGTGAATGAGAACCGGGCGAAGCGACATGGGCTCTCGAGAAATGACGAAAAATATCGTTTTTTTCGTGCTCTTGTTTACTTATCCGCTGTTAAGTTTTGTGTGGCGCAGGGACTACCCGGTCTTTTCGCTTGAGGTGATGTGGCTGCTGGGTATTCTTTTCGTCACAGCGCTCTGCGTCGGCCTGCTGTGCTCACGTATCAGCCCGGCCATATCGAATCTGGTGACCGCTCTCGCCTTATTTCTGGTATTTGTACTCCAGCTCAACCCCTCGTTTAGCGGCCTTGTTGTGGGTCTTATTGCCATTGGCGGAGTGTTGTTTGTGTTCAAGCAGCGGTTGCGGCGGGTGGGTGTTTACATACTTGCCGCAATTCTGCTGGGTGCGTGGCTCGATAGTCGATTGGAATCCAATACCGATTGGTCTGTCGATGATCCTGAGAGGGTCGACAAGCGCCTCTCCCCTGTCGTGCATATTCTCCTGGATGGATTTATTGGAGTTGCCGGTCTACCAGATTATCCGGCCTCCGGGCTTATCCGCAGAAAAATGCTGACATTCTTCGAGGTCAACGATTTCGAGCTCTACACCCATGCCTATAGTCGTTTTGCCCGGACGGGAGAATCTGTCTATTCGGCGATGAACTTTCGCCATACGTTTGATCTGTCATTTGGGTTACAGAAGTTATCGGATGAGCAGCATGTACTGCAAGAAAATGGCGTTTTTTCTATGATGGAGTCAATGGGGTATCGGCTCAATATCTACCAGACGGGGCACATAAACATGTGTCGATCCAATCCCGCTAATCTTGATCGCTGCTGGCAATATGATCAACCCAATATTCGATCTGTGCTCGGTGCTGGAGATGCCCGTATGCGCTTTTATGCGCTGTTGAAGACTCTGCTGAGCCAGTCGCGAGTAGCAAAGAGAATGATAGAAAATACGGAATGGAACGCAGTGATAGAAGTGGCAAATTACAATCCCACCCTTTTTGACGTGTTGAGTGAAGACCTTGGGGAGCGCCCCTGGGGCAACTATTTCTACGCACACGCACTGATTCCCCATGGCCCCTACATCTACCAGCCAGGCTGCACTGTCAGTTATGACCACGCGCCTCTGCTCACGTCCGCCCGGACGCTGGAGGAGCCGCCCCTGCAAGGCGATGTTTATGAAGTTCGCAATGGCCTCTATTTCGGTCAGATCGACTGCGCTCTGGATACATTGCAATCGTTGTTTGACGATATGAAAGCCCGCGGCGTCTATGACCGGGCTGTTATTGTGCTGCACGGAGACCATGGTTCACGGATCGGCCGGTATCAGTATCTTTCTGAACACATGCAGGATTTGAGCGTTGCCGACTACCGCGCCGGTTTTTCAACGTTGTTTGCCGTAAAGTATCCCGGCAGCCGTTTTGCGCTGCGTGATACACCGCTACCACTCGCGCGTCTGTTGGAGATCTACATGGAAGAGATGCCGAATTACGTGCGTGAAGCTACAGAGCATCCGGTAATCTCTCCGCAAGCGGAGGCTGACCCCGTGAAAACGGACATGAATATTTATCTGCTGGGTGAGGTGCCGCCCACGCGAGTCGCTATTGATCTTTTTGGCGATTAGGCGGCAGCGGGCACTCAGCGTGTGGCAGTCGTGTTATGTCCCGGAGGAAAATCTGCAAAGATCGCCTGCGCGGTTTTGCGGCGCTCTTCCGCAGCCTTGGCGGGGTCTTTTTCTCGGCCGATACGGGAAACATAGGTTGCGCGCCACTTGGAACGCATTTGCACTGGGTCAATCAGGTCTACGATGAAGGTGCCCTGCGTATATTGACGAACCGTAACGTCTGCCACAGGCGCACAGCGCCAGCAGCTATAATAGCCCGCCGTATTGTATGAACGGATATCAGTTTTTTCCTGGGTGACGAGGTGCCAGGCAAGCAGCATATCCGCATCTGAATTTTGGTCTACGATTTGATAACCCCGACGAGTCAGTTCATCAGCCAGTGCATTATCAATTCTATCGATCTGTATATCCGACAGAATTGCAGCGGACTCAGGTGTTCGGAGAACAGGCTGGATCGCAATTTTACGCACGCCGGAAAAGTCATAGCTTGTGTCGTAGTCGGTGGTAATGTTCAGAGACGTGGCACACCCTGCCAATAGCAGGGCACATGCCATGAGCACAAGCAGCCGTACCCGGCTATGTTGCGTTTGCTGAGTCGCGAAATTCACAGTGTTTTCCATCCGTTAATGAAGAGTCGAATAATGAGTATACCGTTGCACGGATCAAATGCGAGGATACTGATTTCCGTTGATACGGCTCAGTCTCAGGGACGCGTGCAGTAAACGAGCGGCGGCAATTAGCGTGGGCCAGGCGGCATTCAGTGGGTGGTGAAATCCGGCCGAGTGATGGCAGGCTTACACCATGCCCTAGCCAAGGGCATCGTCCGCCACGAAATACTTGGGATCCTCAATCACGTTAACTTCCACGAGGGCTCCCGCCCTGCGCAGCAACTTGCGGCATTCCTCGCTCAGGTGCACGAGGTGCAGCGTTTTTCCGACATTGAGGTAGCGCTCTGCCAGGGTATCAATGGCTTCAAGACCGGAGTGGTCGGCCACTCGCGACTGCGCGAAGTCGATTACCACGTCGTCATTGTCCGCACTCGGATCGAACTGCTCAAGAAACGAGGTGACTGAGCCAAAAAACAGCGGGCCATGCACGCCGTATACGGTGGATCCTTTGTGGTCCTCACGCACCTCGACAGCGATGTGTTTGGCGTGCTCCCAGGCAAATACAAGAGCGGATACGATGACTCCCACCACGACCGCAACGGCAAGATCTGTGGCGACCGTAACAGCGGATACGAGCACCAGGACCAGAGCGTCACTGGCGGGTACCTTGCCCAGCACGCGGAAGCTACTCCACTCAAAGGTGCCGATGACCACAATGAACATCACGCCAATGAGTGCGGCAATGGGAATTTGCTCGATCAGTGGTGATGCGGCGAGAATGAAGAATAGCAGGGACAGTGCTGCGGTGATGCCGGACAGGCGGCCGCGACCGCCGGAATTCACGTTGATCATACTCTGGCCGATCATTGCGCAACCGCCCATACCGCCGAATAATCCGGTTGTGGTATTGGCGATGCCCTGTGCGATGCACTCTGTGTTGCCGCGACCGCGCGTCTCGGTGATCTCATCGACTAGCCGCAGTGTCAACAGCGATTCGATCAGGCCGATGGTGGCCAGGATCACGGCATAGGGGAATATGATCGTCAGCGTCTCCCAATTAAAGGGTACGGTGGGTATATGGAAGCTGGGCAGTCCGCCCTTGATGGACGCTACATCGCCGACGACCCGGGTATTCAGATCCAGGCCGAAGACCAGTCCGCTGATTACCAGTATAGCGACCAGAGAGGAGGGCAATGCCGAGGTGAGTTTGGGTAAAAAATGGATAATCAGCATGGTCAGCGCCACCAGTATGAACATCATGGCCAGCTCGGAACCCGGCAGCCATGCGACATCAAGGGTGGAGTCTGCGAGAAAGGTACCCTGCAGCCAGCCCGGTTCTCCAGCTGTACCGAACTGACCCAGCTGCGCCAGAAAGATCACAATGGCCAGTCCGTTGACGAAACCCAGCATGACGGGGTGGGGCACCATACGAATGAATTTACCCAGCTTGAGAATACCCGCGCTGACCTGCAGTACGCCCATCAGTACGACGGTAGCGAACAGGTATTCAACGCCATGATCGGCCACCAGCGCGACCATCACCACCGCCAGTGCGCCCGTGGCGCCTGAAATCATGCCGGGGCGACCGCCGATGCAGGCGGTGATCAGGCCCACCATGAACGCGGCATACAATCCAACCAAGGGTTCGACACCGGCGACAAAGGCAAAAGCGACTGCCTCGGGTACAAGTGCCAGTGCGACGGTCAGGCCGGACAGCACATCGTTTTTGATCGTTGCTACCTTGCTGGGGTGGAACTCGAACATATTACGCTCACGTCAACAGGCGGCGCCGGCCAATAGGGATGGCGCGTCGCGAAGTAAATTTCAGGACCTATCGACGGGGGTGGTGTTGTTATGCGACGACGGGAAGGACGCGCATTCTAGTGGATAGCACTGGGCAGTACAATGAATAAAAGAAGGGTAAAAGTGCAGGTATTCGAGTACACACTGAGATCAGTGTAGAGCAATTGTGACGCCCCGCTGGCGTGCCCCGAACCGGTAATCGCCGAGGCACTGCCGTTACCTTTATTGGGGGGTGAAATCGGGCACTGAAATCATGCGGTCTCCCGCAAATGAGCCCATGTATACACGACCATTCTGCGGCACGGCGACGGTTGCCGCGCCCATGGGAGCCCCCTCCCACGCGAAGAGAACCTCGGTGCTCATATCTTCCGGGTCGAGCGCAACGATCTCAAACGCCGACCCACAGGGCTGTTCCTTGGCCTCGAAGCAGGCGATGAGTTCCAGTACAGAGGTGTGTGACGCAATCCACAGGCGCCCATCGGTGCCCCAGGCGCTGTTATCCGCGTTCGACAGGGAAGCGGTTGCCAACACCTCGCCGGTATCGGCATCCAGTTTCCACACTTCCTCCTCCAGATACATATTGGCGAACACGTGACGGTTGTCCGCGCTTATTTCGATGCCATTGGGCTGCGCGGCTTCCGTGCCCGGGAGTACACGCAGGCCGGTGTCCTGATTCCAGCGCCACACATCGCCAGAGGGGAAGCCCGCGAGGCTCTTCAGCAACTCCCAGCCGCCACCGGTTTTAAACATGCGGGTGTAAATAACATCGCCGTTGTCGAGGCCCACCACATCGTTCATAAACGTTTCGGGTGCCGCGAAAACACAACCGCGCCAGCGCAATGTGCTGTCACCACCGGCGTTATCCAATTCAAACAATTCGACCGCTTCGCGACTGCCGTGATTCACCACCAGGTAACGCCATTGACCGTCTTCGAGTTGGTGCAGGTGCGTGCCGTGCGGGCTGAACGCCTCGCCGGGTGGTGTTGTACACGACGCATCCCCCCAGAGTTCTTGCGTTGGCTGTGTTGTGGTCGCGGCGGGGAACAGGTGTGTGCGTTGCGCGGTCTGGGTATCGAACAGGGAGATGCTGCCGTCGCCTGCATCCATGCCGCCGAAATGGGCGAGCAGCAGGTAGCGTCCGTCATCCAGAGCCGCGATATCCTCCGGGGCCTGCATTTGACAGTAGGGCTGTATCTCGCCGACAGCGGCGCAGCCCTCAATAGGCGCAGGGGCGCCGCAGCCTGTCAGGGCACCCAGAGCCAGCGTCGTGATTAACAGCGAGGTAGTGCGTTTTATTCTTTTCATGAGGGTCGCTCTCCTGTTTGAATTGAATGCGGTAGTTCAGAGATGCTCCGACAGTGCATACAGCTGCTGCGCATACCGGGTAATCAGGTCGTGGTGCGCGAGCTGTTCGCGCCACGCAGCGGGAATGCCTGACTCGCCGTAAAAAGCGCCGGCAAGTTGGCCGAAAATGGCGCCGGTGGTATCGGCGTCATCGCCGAGATTAACCGCCATAAGCGCTCCTTGCGCGAAACTATCGCTGTGATAAAAGGCCCACAGCGCGGCTTCGAGAGCATCTACAACATAGCCCGTGCCTTTTATCTCTGGCGGCATTTTTCGGGTGTATGAGCCTTTCGCGATATCGAGTATATCGCTGTTGCTGTCATCGGTGAATAGCTCGGTGGGGATAGCGGCGGTTTCCAGAATAGTATCGCGGGATGCGCCGCGCAGCGCGCGCACAATCAACTCGCTATACAGCCCACAGGCATCACGGCAGGCGCGTGCACCGTGGGTGGTCGCCGAACTGTTAACAGCGTGCTGCCAGCGCTGTTCGTCATTCTGTCGGAAGGCCAGGGGCAGCGGCGCAAGCCGCATG
>CAJQQW010000224.1 GCA_905480565.1 uncultured Halioglobus sp.
AGCAGATTGTCCGGTGGAAAAAGATGTTGGAAATATACTTTTGCGAATGTGACATGCGGACTTTGAAGGTTAAGCGCCACCGTCCGTGGCAGCACTTGAATCTAGTTTCCATGAACAGTAAGAGTTACGCAATAAACGAAAGTTTAATGCACTGACCCGGTCGCCGATGCAAAATTCTCAAGCCGGTCGCATCGGAAATCCTTTGTGACCGACCGCCTGTCGTTCGCAGCGATATGCTTGCGGCAGCTCTGCTGGTTGCTTAGGGTTTAGGGCTAGGATATTAGTGCGGTACTCTACTCCCCGAATGGGTCATCGCATCGCTATTGTGCCCCATCCAGGTCAGCGATAGCCCGTCAAAAAGCGAGTGAATCTGTTTAACCTGCGTATCCTTGCCCATCTGGATCATGCCATGAACGCCAAGAACGAGCTCGCCTACCTGATGTGCCTGGTCATTCCTGCCCTGATGGGTGTTGCTGTGTATATCAATCTGGCGAGGTAATGCTGCGCGATCTTTTTGATCTGTCCGTTTTCTATGCCGCGCGGCCCCGCATTGTTTGACAGTTTGTTCTGACGCGGCGAAGCCCCTGAGTTTGCAAGTACGCAGCATTCGAGTTGCGCTACTGTACGGACTGCCTTTTCGGCCATGCTGTGCATAATAGGTTCGGTGCGGCGATTTCGCCCATGTGCTGTCCAGTTCCTGCCGGTATACAATTAGGTGGGTGTTGTAGCAGCAATGTTTGCGTCATGATTTGTTGGGGAGTGTGTATGACGGATGAGGCAGATGCATATCGACTGGCTTTTGCGGACCATGAATTTCTTATGCGCGAGGAGTCGCGGGCTGCGCGGTTGGAGCTGGAGTATCTAAAGCCCGAGTTGGTGCAGCTGGATGAAGGGATCAACTCTACCGTGGTGATTTTTGGCAGTGCGCGAACGCCCCAGCCCGAAGATGCCAGAAAACGCCTGGAGGACGCGCGGACGGCGCAGGCGGCGGATCCGGACAACGGCGAACTATTGCGCCAAGTTACGCTGGCCGAGAATATCGAAAAAAATAGCGTTTATTACGAGGAGGCGCGAAAACTGGGGGCAATGATTACGCGGGATACGCTGGCGAGCGGGCCCTGCGACATGGTGGTAATGACCGGTGGTGGTCCGGGTATTATGGAAGCCGCAAATCGGGGTGCGAAAGAGGCGGGCGGTAAAAGTATTGGACTCAACATTCAGTTGGCATTCGAGCAGGAGCCCAACCCTTATGTCACGCCGCATTTGTGCTTTCAGTTCCACTATTTCGCGATCCGCAAACTGCACTTCCTGAAGCGGGCCCGGGCATTGGTCGCTTGCCCCGGCGGCTTTGGCACGCTCGATGAATTGTTTGACGCCCTCACCCTGGTGCAAACAGGGAGGATAGATCCATTGCCTATTTTGTTGATGGGCCGTCGTTTTTGGCGGCGTGCGCTTGATTTCGATGCATTGGTCGAGGAGGGGGTCATTTCCCCTGAAGATATCCAATTAATGAATGTAGTTGATACCGCAGAGGATGCCTGGCGAATTATCCGCGATTTTTATCGCATGCCATAGGCAGCGCATCGGTTTGCTCGGCGGTGCCGTGTTCTCATAGTCCTCAAATCTCGCGCTATTTCCTTATTATCAGCCTCTTCAGTTAACCGGTTCTTATGCTCCCCGGCACGCGGACTATTGTTGTCAGAGATCCAAAGGCAGGAATCTATCGGCCACATCGATTTAATGTGGATTGGTAGGCTGGGTGCCGCCTCGCGGTGCAACAAAGCTGTTGGGTGCAGAGCGTGATTTTCTACTGCTCCCCGTCGGTGCTCTCTGCGTCATTGTTTGCCGTTCCCGTTCCCGTTCCCGTTGCTGGTTTAGCTGGGTCGCTTGCAGCTTGCTGCTCAGCAACAGCCTTGGCGATCGCTTCTAGATAAAGCTCCTTATCGGTCTTTTCGCCCGGTTTTTTGGGGCAGCGGTAGGCGCGTTGTAAAAGTGAAAGAAGCAACCCGGCGCCGCTACTGTTTGCGAGTTCCGTCTTGCCGACTGATTGAAGGTATGTCGTTGCCACTTCAATCAGTTCGGACTGATTCATTCCCTGTGGCAGGCACGCAAGTGGTGTCTGGACGATAAGGTCGGCTACGCCCTGAACGTAGTAGTTACAGCGCAACTGGCTGATGACATCCTCAGTATCTTCGCAGAATTCCAAAATTTTCTCGCCCGAGCTGTGCGGCATGGGCTTTTCGTAGGGCTCATCGCCGGCGGCTCCGCCAGACAGAGTGAGGATAAGCGGCAGATAGAAAATGGCTTTCATCGCGGTTTTCCAGGCGCTGTGAAAAGGGACAGTATCGCTGGCTGTTAGCAGGCACAGCAAGCGGCGTGCGTACATCGCATGTACCAATAGAAAAGTAGCGCATGGATGCGAGGCTGTCTACAGGTACAGTCGCTCTCTAACCTCGAGGAATTCATCGGCGTCGAACAGTCAATCCGCCCCACTGATTTTATCAACAAGACACGGAGGCAATCCTTGATGACATTGGGATGATTCTTGCGGCGTCTAGGCGTTGCAGCCAATAACAGCGATTGGATGAGATAAAAGCACCACGGGTTAGTGCTCTTCCGAGCTTTTCAGGAATCATTTTCAGCGCTCGCTGTAGACAATTTCCGTTAATGGCTGGAGCAGTGCGCCAGATGCAATGAGGCCACCTCGCCCGGGTGCAGCCGGTTTATGTATGAGTTGTCTTGGTTTGAGTGTGCAGCTGTTGCGGGCAGAATGCAGGGCGTATTTTTTTCAAACCGACAAGGTTGCTCTTGCGCTTCTCCCTCTGTCTTTAATCAAGCCGTGTGCCTTATAATAAAGCCCCTCTGTCCAAAGAGTCGCAGGTCTGTGTCATGCCGAAAATTGTTGATCATGATGAACGCCGTGAGAAAATTATAGAGATTGTGGCTGAGATGCTCGCTACGATTGGTGTCGAGCGCACCACCATCCGCGAGATAGCGCGTCAGTCAGGATATTCGCGGGGATTCATTGAACACTACTTTAAAAATAAGGACGAGCTGACGATCAATACAATTCGTTGGGTCAACGAGCGCTCATTGTCTCGAGCGAATGAGGCGTTATGCGGTCTTTCCGGTTTGGCTGCCCTGCAAACATTCGGCGAGCAGATGCTTCCTGTTACACATGAAATTCGGAACGAGTGGAAAATTCGTATGCAGTTCTGGGGAATAGCCACGGTCTCCCACGAGCACCGTCGAGAGCAGGCCAGGCGCAGTGATGCGGCTGAAAAAAGTATTATTGAATGTCTGGAGCAGGCCCAGCGGGCAGGGGAGGTGGAGAGAACTATCGAGCTGTTGCCGATGGCGCAAAGTTTCTTGCATCGACTCTATGGGCTTGGGTGTAACGCGATCCTGCGCCCGGGCCATTTTACGCGGCACAGACAGAGGCTGGCGGTACAAGAGATGGTGGCTGAGTTTGCGAGCGCCCGTTGCGCGCATTGAAGAACGGCTTATGCACTACGAGTGTATTAGACGCTTAAGCCACATAAAATATAAGTGTATAAACCTGCAAAATTAAACTTAATAAATTCAATGCGCTACTAGACTTTAGTAATAAATCACGGGAATATTGGCAGGTAACTAAGTACGTTGGAAACAGTTGGTGGTCAGAGTGCATCGGCGGTTACAAGGGGACACGTCTTGAAAATCCTACTGTTCAGTCAGCTTATTGTGGTGATGTTAACGGGTGCGGGCTCTGTGCAGGCCCAATCGCTCAAAGGTTCACCTACTTCCATAGAGCGGCAATATCAGGCTGCTCGAGCTTATGGCCTTGCCTTTGTAAGCAGTGCCCGAACGGTCAAACAACACGTTGGCCCAGGGCAGCTTGTCCGGGTGAACTCGTCACGGCATCTCGAACTACACGACGTGTCTTACCCCTATGGTGTACCTGCAACGAAGACATTTCTTACTCGCCTGAGTGGCCAGTATTACAGTGCCTGCGGTGAGAAACTGATAGTAACCAGCCTCCTGCGCCCGCGGGATCGACAGCCGCGCAATTCCGTGGCGAAATCTGTTCATCCCACAGGTATGGCAATAGACTTGCGAGTGCCTCGATCCAGTAAGTGCCGTAGCTGGCTGGAGCGCGTCTTGTTGTCGCTGGAGGGCGAACGTGTATTGGACGTCACTCGAGAGCGCCGGCCTCCGCATTATCATGTTGCACTTTTTGTCGAAAATTATGAGCGCCGGCTTGGTATTCAGCAAGGATCGCGTACACAAACGGCCGCTATCCCAGCGGGTTCTCTCAAATATACCGTCCTCAGAGGCGATACGCTCTCGGATATCGCCTCCACGCTCGGGGTTAGCGTACCGCGACTGCGCGCGGCGAACAGTTTGCGGACCAATCGGATTTATGCGGGTCAGACTCTGCATGTGCCCGTGCTCGCCAGTGCCGCGTCTATCAAGGTGACGCAACCTGCGGCCTCAGAAAAGATTACCGGTCGTCAGTACACGGTCAGGCGTGGCGACAGTCTGTCCGAAATCGCAGCAGCAGCCGGGGTTAGTGGATCCCGACTAGCAGCCGTTAATGGTTTGCATGGCAGTCGCATCTACGCTGGCCAGACATTGCGCATACCCGGTAGTGAAGATGCTATGGCAGAGAGCGTGCAGAGCGCTGCGGCCGCGTTCTCAGGCGGGCGGCAATATACGGTGCAACGCGGCGACAGTCTTTCCGAAATTGCGTCTGCTTCTGGTGTGAGTAAAGGCAGGCTTGCGGCCGCTAATGGCCTGCGTGGGTATCGTATTTATGCCGGCCAGACCCTGCAGATTCCTGTGAACGGTAACGCCCTGGCCGCACAAGGTGAAGTTACGCATAAGGTAACCCGTGGCGACACTCTTTGGCGAATCGCGAATCTCTATGGCACCAGCGTGGCACAGATCAGGCGTGTGAATCGCGATGCGGGAGATTTTCTCAAGGTAGGCCAGGTGTTGCGTATCGTCAGTGGCTGATAGTGTGTTGTAAATTTCTGTTCGGTGTGCGTTTCAAGGCTCCTTTCAGAAGCCTTCTAATTAGTCTTGTTGTTTTATTTTTGCCAGCGAACACTGGATAAAAGCGAAAAGAATGAACGCAATATTTTTCTATGGCACCCTGATGGACACGGGTATTCGTCGCTGTGTTTTTGCTGAATCAACGCGAGATGACCAGATTATCCATGCCCTGGCGCAGGGATACGACACGATGCTCTATCCCGGTGAAACATACCCGGTTCTCGTACCTGCCGCTGGCGCTGTGACGAGGGGACATGTGTTGCTTGATCCTTCGGATGAGGCCCTGGAGCGCATGGCCTTCTTTGAAGGAAGTGAGTATGAGTTGGCTGATTTATCTGTCACGAGTGCCGATGGGGAAACGATACAGGTCCGCTACAACCGGGCCAGCGATTCCGGACTGGATTTCACCAATCCCTGGGATTATGAAAAGTGGCGGTTAACAGAAAGAGATAATTTTTTTGAGGCAACCCGGCTTTATATGGAGCGCTGCTGGGGCAGGATGACGCTTACCGAGGCGGGTGTAGTTTGGCAGGAGTTGCAGTTGCTTCGTCACGGCGTTAACGGTTAGGCGTT
>CAJQQW010000225.1 GCA_905480565.1 uncultured Halioglobus sp.
TCAACCGTCGAGCTCGACTTCTACCGTAACAGTGAATACAGCTGCGGCCTGTCGGGCAACTACACCTTCATGGTGGTGAACCCGATAAATAGCGACGAGAACACCGAGGCGCCGCTATGGATTTACCTGCACGGCGGTGGCAGTGGTTTTTTTGACGAGAACGGCGACTACCACGCGGTCAACAACCAGACCGAGGACACCTGGAACCACGAGGAAACTTTCGACGACCTCGTCAGCACCCAGCTCCAGGGGCGCATCGTCGACAGCGGCCAGTTGCAGGACATCACCCTGACTCGCCGCCTGCAGGAAGGTTATCGCCTGGTTCTGGTGTCCATGTGTGACCACGACCAGTACTCAGGACTGGGGACACCTTATCCCAACAACCCGAATCCCGGCGCTGAGGTCAACGGCATACAGGCCACCATGTCGGCGGTGGAATACACGGTGGGAAACTACCCGACCACAGACGTATTTGCCCACGGCACCAGCGCCGGGTCGCCCGGTGCTTATAATCTGGCTATGAGCTTTGCCGCCGAAGGTATCCACCTTTCAGGAGTCGTGGCAGATTCCATCATCAGCCCGAGGGTAGTGGAGCTGTTCTGGACCTTCCCCGGCGAGGGCAACCGCCAGCCGGGCTGGACGGTGGAAGGATTTGCTGAAAAGATAGGCTTCTACGGTGATCTAGCCCGACCTCTTGACCCGGAATCGCGCATCGCTGCGGGTTTCGATGATGTGCCCCTGCTGTTCGTCGGCGGTGCGGAAGATAGCTTCTGTATGGCCTACCTGTCGCCGATACCCGAAGCAGACGCCCTGGGACTCAACAACTGCGAATGGGCCGCGCAGGGGCTGATCGATACCATTGCGGCCCAACCAAACAGCCTGCACCAGGTCGCCAACCTGCCCGGCCTCGGACATGTACCGACCAATAGAGAAACTGTCGCTAACGATGTTGTCGATACGTTTATAAGCGAGATCCTCGCAAGCAATCCGCCAGCCCCCTTTGCCGATACGGACGGTGACGGCGTACTCGACTCGGTGGACAACTGCCGCGCTGTAGCAAACGCAGATCAGGCCCCCTCAACGGTCAATCCCGAGTGCGGGGCGGCCTGCGTTACCATGGTATGCGGTCCAGCGACCTGCTCAAACCCGTGATCGAATAAATGGGATGATAGCGGTTCATAGCTAGGCGCACGTCGTTGCGCAAGTTTAATGCTGAAGGCTGATGTTGGCAGCGCGTGCTCCTTGGCATAGCGCCGATAGCATCCTGTCCATCCTGCTCACTGCCGAGCATCGACACTGACCATGCAGGGGGCTTTATCGGTGTGCGTACCGCCCAAAGTTCGGTGTCACTCGATAATGTGTCAGTAGTGCAGCCTGCGGGTTGTTGACGGATACCATTGGAAGCGGTCAGGCTACCGTCGCAATTCTATCGGACCGGACGATGTCCACAGGAATGCCGGAAAGATGAGACATGCCGGAAAGTAACTCGATATTGTCTCGACCATCTCCGGCCAGGAAGTTGGAGTTGACGCCAGGATGGGCCTTTGCATGGGGCAGGCCATCGGCCTTCTGATGCCCCCAGCACTGGGGTATCGCCACGGTGCCGGGCATCATTTCATCGGTAATACGCACCGGGATTGTGATAGCGCCATAGTCGGAGGTCACATCAATAGCATCGTTATCAATGACCCCGATTCGCTCGGCGTCCTGTGGGCTTAGGTACGCATAGTTGGTGGTTTCCCGCACCAGGCGGTCGGAGTTAGCGCAGGAGCTGTTCATGCGTTTCACTTCGCGTTTGCCGATTAATTTCATGCGGCCCTTGTTGTCCAGTTCCTGCTGGTAATACCTCTCGATAGTGCGTGCGAAGGTTGCGACAAAGTCGGGTGGCGCCAGATCAACCAGGCCATCTTCTGTCAGTACCCGGTCCGTGCCCAGAAAATTCTCTCCGGCGTTATCGGGCAGGCGCAAGCCATTAGGGAAATCGCGCAGCATTTTTTTCAGGCCGGGCTGTCCCGCCTTTTTCAGCATGCCGCTGATCATCAGCTCTGGAATTTTTATCCAGCGACCGTAAGCGGTATGGGCGAGACGTGCAGACAGTTTTAAAGCGGCGCTAATAGCCCGGTTGCCCATCAATGTAACGCCAAGCTTGTCGGCTAGTCTGGTGTAAATCCACCACTCGTGGCGTACATCTGGCGGCGGCGCCAGCACCGGCCCCGCGGCATAAAGATAAGGAGTGGGTGTGCAGGCGGCAAAGGATTGCAAGGCATAGGGCATGCCGGAGCGTTCCAGCCAACTGGTAGCGGGCAGAATATAATCTGCCAGGTTGCCCGTTTCGTTACGGAACAGGTCGACACTGACTAACAACTCAAGCTTGGACAGTGATTTCTCCATTCTGCCGTTGGGGTTGCCGCAGGCCAATAGTGGATTGGACGCCTCGACGATGAGTGCCTGCACATACCCATTTTCAATATCGTCTGCCAGCATGCCCGCAGGTTGTTGTCCGCTCACGGTTAACAAGCCGTCCTCCCGGTGGCTTGTGCATTGCATCTGGGGGTCAT
>CAJQQW010000226.1 GCA_905480565.1 uncultured Halioglobus sp.
TCAACCCCGGTGATTTCGTGCGCAAAGGTGACGTTATTGCCCTAATGGGTTCCAGTGGCCGTTCTACCGGCGCTCATGTGCATTACGAAGTGTTCAAGAATGGCCGCTCGGTTGATCCCTCAAGCTACGTATCTCGCACCCACCCCTGAACTCAAGCTGTTTTCTGTTGCGTTACCTGTCGGCCAGTGACTGGCCAGGCATTTTTATTGCACTTATGGTGAAACCCAATGATCGGTAAAACTCTTAAAAGCGTTTTTGGTACACGTAATACGCGTGAACTGAAACGTATGGGCAAGGTGGTCAAGAAGATCAATTCCATGGCCGACGATATGAAGGCATTGGATGATGCCCAGTTGGCTGCGAAGACGGTCGAGTTCAGGCAGCGACTGGCAAATGGAGAGACTATCGACGCATTGCTGCCCGAGGCTTTTGCGGTGGTGCGCGAAGCGGGTGAGAGAGTGCTCGGTTTGAGGCACTTCGATGTGCAATTGATCGGCGGCATGGTATTGCACCAGGGCAAGATTGCAGAGATGCGCACCGGGGAGGGTAAGACGCTGGTGGCCACGCTTCCCGCCTACCTCAACGCACTGTCCGGCGACAGCGTTCACCTGATCACCGTGAATGATTATCTGGCGACTCGTGACGCCCAGTGGATGGGGCCACTCTATGAGTTTCTTGGAATTTCCGTAGGCGTTGTGCGCTCAGGCCAGTCGCCGCAGGAAAAACACACGGCTTATACCGCGGATGTTGTATACGGTACGAATAACGAGTTCGGTTTTGACTACTTGCGTGACAATATGGCGTTTTCACTTGAGGAGCGGACGCAGCGCGGATTGCATTTTGCCATCGTGGACGAGGTCGATTCGATCCTGATTGATGAAGCGCGAACGCCCCTTATTATCTCCGGCGCCTCTGAGGACAGCTCGGAACTTTACAAGCGCATCAATCGACTTATTCCCTCCCTGAAAGAGGAAACGGAGGGGGAGGCAGGCCATTTCACTATCGATGAAAAGCAGCGTCAGGTAGAGCTCACCGAGGCCGGGCACGAGTTCATCGAGGAGCTGATGATCAAGGAGGGGCTGCTGGAAGAGGGCGACAACCTCTATGGTGCCACTAATTTAAGTCTGCTGCACCATGTGCATTCCGGCTTGCGTGCTCACGCAATGTTTCACAAGGATGTCGAGTACATTGTCAAGGATGGCCAGGTGGTGCTGATCGACGAGCATACCGGGCGGACCATGCAGGGACGCCGGCTCTCCGAGGGCCTGCACCAGGCGCTTGAGGCGAAAGAGGGTGTTGCGATCCAGAGTGAAAGTCAGACCCTTGCGTCCACGACCTTTCAGAACTACTTCAGGCTTTACGGCAAACTATCCGGCATGACCGGTACTGCCGACACTGAGGCGTTTGAATTCCGTCAGATCTATGGCCTGGAAGTACTGGTGATTCCCACAAATGTACAACAGCAGCGGGATGACATGAACGACGTCGTCTACCTCACGGTAGAGGAAAAGTTTGACGCTATTGTGGAAGATGTTCGGGAGTGTATGCAGAGCGGTGCGCCGGTGCTGGTTGGCACCGCGTCGGTAGAGACGTCCGAAGCGATGTCGACACGGTTCCGCAAGGCGAAGATTGAGCACAAGGTACTGAATGCGAAGTACCACGAGCAGGAAGCTGAAATCATTGCACAGGCCGGCCGCCCCGGGGTAGTGACCATCGCGACTAATATGGCGGGACGCGGCACTGACATTGTGCTGGGGGGTAATCTGGAGGCTGAGCTGAAGGCTCTGGGTGACGCCGGTGCTGCCAAGCGAGAGAAAGTGCAGGCGGTGTGGAAGGAGCGTCACGACAAGGTGCTCGCAGCCGGTGGCCTGCATATACTCGGCACGGAGCGGCACGAGTCCCGTCGCATCGATAATCAGTTGCGCGGTCGTGCGGGTCGACAGGGCGATCCGGGTGTGTCTCGGTTTTACCTGTCTATGGAAGATAACCTGATGCGGATATTCGCGTCGGAGCGGGTGAAGGGTTTCATGCAGGCATTGGGCATGGACAAGGGCGAGGCTATTGAGCATCGTATGGTTACCAACGCCATCGAAAAAGCCCAGCGCAAAGTGGAGGGCCGTAACTTCGATATCCGCAAGCAGTTGCTGGAGTTCGATGACGTGGCTAACGATCAGCGTCAGATTATTTATCAGCAGCGTGAAGACCTGCTTACCGAGGCAGATATTGCCGATACTATTGTCGCCATCCGGCAGGATGTCGTGGCTGGTGCTATCGACAGCTACATTCCCCCTGGCAGTATCGAGGAACAGTGGGATGTGACGGGACTGGAAAGACAACTGGAGGCCGAGTTTGCAATCAACTTGCCTCTGCAGCAGTGGCTGGAAGAAGATAATCAACTACACGAAGAGACATTACGTACGAAAATCATGACAGCAATAGAAGCGTCTTACGATACCAAGGCGGCCGCGGTCGGTGATGATATGCATAAGATCGAGAAGCAAATCATGCTGCAAATTCTCGACACCCTGTGGAAAGAACACCTCGCCACCATGGATCATCTGCGCCAGGGTATTCATCTACGCGCCTATGCGCAGAAGAACCCCAAGCAGGAGTACAAGCGGGAATCTTTCGAATTGTTCCAGCAGTTGCTGAATAATCTCAAGTATGAGGTCATCAAGTTCCTGAGTCATGTGCAGATACAAAGCCCGGACGAAGCAGCCGCTATTGAAGAACAGCGACGCCTTGAAGCGTCGCGCGAGCAGCTGGCTTTTCAGCATGCGGAGGCCTCTGCGATGGAGTCGGAGGCAGGGGCGCCGGGCGATGCCGAGGAACCGGTGCAGCCGCAAACCTTTACGCGAGAGCAGCCCAAGGTCGGTCGCAACGAGCCTTGCCCTTGTGGCAGTGGCAAGAAGTACAAGCAGTGTTGCGGCAAACTTTAGACCGATCGCAGGATAACCTGTTGGCAGGGGCGTACAGGCTATGGCAGTAGGCCCTGACGATCTTCCGACGCTGCTTCCCGTGCCCGGGGTGCGCCTTGCTGCGGTGGCCGCAGGTATCAAAACGCCGGGTCGCAAGGATCTTGTTCTGTTTGAGTTGGCGCAGGGTACGCGCTGCGCAGCCGTATTCACCCGTAATGCGTTTTGCGCTGCACCGGTGACGCTGGCCCGGGAGAACCTGCAAGCCAGCGGAAACGCGCCCCGCTACCTGTTGGTCAATACCGGAAATGCCAATGCAGGCACGGGAGAGTCTGGCCTTGTTGCCGCCCGCGCCTGTGTGGCGTCCGTAGCACGCCACACGGGTATCGATGTCAGCGCGGTTTTGCCGTTTTCTACCGGGGTTATCGGTGAGCCCCTGCCCGTCGTGCCCATACAGGACGCCGTGCCGTCAGCGCTGGCTCATCTGGCTGAGGATGGTTGGGCGGCGGCGGCCAACGGTATTTTAACCACGGATACACGGCCCAAAGGACATAGCGTGAGGTTTACCTGTGAAGGGCAGTCTTATGTGGTGACCGGTATTGCCAAGGGCGCGGGCATGATTCGGCCGAACATGGCGACCATGCTGTCCTATATTGCCACCGACGCCGCGGTTGAGCAGGCACTGTTACAGGACATGTTAGGCGAACTGGTGGATATCTCCTTTAACCGCATCACGGTCGACGGGGATACCTCTACCAATGATGCCTGTGTGTTGCTGTCAACAGGCCGGGCGGATAATCCAATGCTGGCCAGTCGAGAGGCTGCGCTTTATCAGCCGCTGAAAAGTGCGGTGGAGGAGGTGTGTATTGCCCTTGCACAGGGCCTTGTGCGGGATG
>CAJQQW010000227.1 GCA_905480565.1 uncultured Halioglobus sp.
ACAACCAGATCGCCCCGACGCTGCACTGAGATAGACTGCACGTTTCGCATCGGGGTAGCAGCTTGGCAGGATGACGCACGAAACGCGCTGAAATCTCTCTCTCCCAGCAGGGCCTGCGCCGCCGAGTGCATGAGACGTGCGTCGAGTGGACGGCTGCACCATGTTACATGATGCCGCAAAAGCGCAGAGTGTACGGGCGTATTTTCGATCACGTAACGGTAATTACGTGACAATGCAGAAAACCGGGCATGAAAAGACTTTTTTACCGCGGTGGCCCAGTGTATTCGAACGCTCCGCGGCAGGGTGGAATTGCCGCCAAGCACCCAGGCCCTGCAACTGCGTGGTGCCGGCATATCGAAGTGGATGACCTGAGCGTGAGCGTGCACACCACTGTCGGTGCGACCCGCGCAGTGCACACGCACCGTTGTACCAGCAACCTCACCCAGCGCGCTTTCGAGCACACCTTGCACTGTCACCGTGCCAGGATGCGGTTGAACCTGCCACCCGTTGAAATCCTCTCCGTCATACTCTATACGACACGCGATACGCGTATCTGCAGGCAGTGTATCGGATGAAGGTGGCTCAGCTGCCAATACGTTCAAGCAACTTGTGGGCCTCAGCTGTCAACTCGTCACTGCCTTCTGCGATAATCTCATCAAGGATCTGGCGAGCACCGTCTTCGTCACCCATATCCAGATATGCCCGGGCAAGATCCATCTTGGTCGATAAACCATTGCTATCATCGGCGATTACGAGGTCTTCGTCCTCGCCACTCGCGAGGTCGCTCGCAGCGAAGTCAGCGCTCAAGTCTAAATCGACGTCACCATTTGCCTGTTCGCTGGATTCCTCAATCTGTAGCTCGGAGAAATCGGTTTCAACCGTGCTGCTTTCCCCCGCAAAGGTGGCCGCGGGCGGCGTACCCGCGAAATCAATGCCGGCCTCGGCAACGATGGCGTCAGCTCGATCAATCGCGCCTGCGTCGCCGCTTGCGCGGATTCTCTCCAGCTGAGTGGCAACACCACCCTCATTATTCACTTCGACATATATCTCGAGAAGCTTGAGACGGTAGACCGGGTTATTCGGTTCAGCATTTAAAGCGTTGTTCAGCAAATCGATGGCCTGAGGATGACGGCCATAGGCAACATAAATATCTGCCTCAGCCAGAGCATCTGAATCATCCACGTCGGAGGCATAGTGGTCGTGCTTTTGCTCACCATAACCGCGGTTGTCACGCGTAACGTCGGACTCACTTAATGCAGGGGTCTCCACAACGTCAGGCACATCATCCTCGTCGTCGTCGAAGCTCTGTTGCTTCAATTCAACGTCGGTAAAGGCATCCTCTTCTACCAACGCCGTCTTGCGCCGACGAAAGAACAAATAGGCGGCCAAGCCCAATAGCAGCACCCCCACACCATAAAGCAGTCCATTGCTGCCACCGGATTCAACCGTGGGCTCTTTCCCGGATTGCTTCTTCTCCGCTTCGGGTATTGTTTCAGGTTCTGGAATCGCTGGAGGCGCCTGAGCAGGCTCCATTTCAGCAGCCTCCTCAATCGCTGCGAGCGCTTCTAAATCGATCGCTGTTTCGTCGATCTGTGACTGCTCCACCACCCCATCAAATTGCTCGCCGACAGGCGTGTCTTCTGGTGCCTGTCTTTCCCCCTTGAAAGTCTCAGTGTCCGCCGCAGCGCCAGAACCGCTCTCCAATGTTTTTAGCTCAAGCTCTGTTACCAAAGTTTCAGCTTCGACGTCTGCTTCGGCAAGAGCGCTCTGCAAGGCCGATATCTGGTCGTTCTTCAAGCTGATGATTCGTTTAAGCGTCTCCAATTGCTCTTCTAACGCTGCGAGGCGCTCCGCGTCCATTCCGACCGCGACAGCAGCATCGCCCGACGCATCGAATGACTCAGCGGTTTGAGGCGCCTCTGACCCGGGGTCGTCAACTCTCGTCGGTGCCGTCTTTACAGGCGCCTCGGTAACAGCATCCTCCGAATCCGCAGAGATTCTTAAGGAAGGCCTAGTGTCAGCAGAAAACTCCGCGTCTCGGCCCGCACGCCAGGCGGCATTCTGGCGATCAACTTCTGCAAGTGCTGCAGGCATATTGGCGGAGCTGATATCGCCGAGCGCCGGGAGATAAATAATGTAACCCGCCTTTATCCGGTTGATATTGCCGTTGATAAAAGCGTCCGGGTTAAGGCGCTGTATATCGAGCATCTCCTGGTGAACCGACGTACCCGCAGGCTTGGCGCGATTCGCTATAGCCCAAAGCGTATCGTCCCGGCCGATCATATAGCGCACACCTGGTGCAGGGGCTGCAGAAGCACTGGCGTTAAAGCCACGCTGGGGCATCTCGCCCGAGTCTAGCCGGGAGTCCGCTATATCGACCCGCGTACCCGAGTAGCTTGCTTCACTGCCCTGTGACTGTCCTGATGTTTTTTTTTCGCCTCTCACAGGATCAGCACCAAATAAACCAGTAGGCTTGGCCTCCGGCGCGCCTGCCGCCAACGGAGTATCTTCCAATGCCGCAACGGTCTCGCTGGCGGAAATAATGACTGGCGCTTCAGAGTAAACGGGAGGATCAATGAGAACTGTATACTCGCGCAGCAAACGCCCGTTGGGCCATCGTGCCTCCACGATAAAATCGAGATAGGGCTCTAGTACTGGTTTATCAGTGGAAATTACGATGCGCGCATTACCGCTATCGTCGACGACTACATCAAAATTGAAGGTGGTGAGGAAATAGTCACGCTCAATGCCCATCTTGCCAAAATCTTCGGAGGTCGCAAGGCGAACGCGAATCTGATCCTCGGAGAGACCTTCCTGATTCCGCAAATTGACAACGGCTCTCAGGGGCTCGTTCAAGAAAGACTCGAGTTCCAGGTCGCCAAGTCCGAGCGCCATTGTTGTGCCCGCGTGCAGACACCCCATCGCCAACACCGCAGCCGCCAATTTTTTCTTTCGAGCCATAACAGCCCCTTATTATTTTAAACTGCAAGTGAAGACTGACTGCCTTGGCACCAGCCACTCAATTCCGACCAATACGCACTCGATTGGCCGCTTGGCGCCCCGCGATACCCGTTATGGAGATTGACCCGATTGAACTTCGAGCACAACCACGCCTAACCGAATAATGTCTAAATTATCAGTGAATTACGGCCATTAATCAAGGTAGGTGGACACCAAGCTCTCGGCAATTTGCACACTATTTAATGCCGCCCCCTTACGCACGTTATCCGATACAACCCACATGTTGAGGCCTCTTGGATGGGAGATATCCTCTCGTATTCGCCCCACAAATACACCATCCGTCCCCGCGGCCTCTGTTACCGCTGTGGGATACCCGCCGTCTTCCATAGCATCCAGCACGGTCACACCCGCCGCGCTTGTCAAAAGAGCACGGGCATCCTCTGCCGAAATAGGGTCGACGGTCTCGACGTGCACCGCTTCGGAATGACCAAAAAACACGGGGATACGTACACATGTCGGGTTTACCCGCAGACTTTCATCACAAAAGATCTTTTGGGTTTCCCATACCATCTTCATTTCTTCGCGCGTGTAACCGTTGTCCTGAAACGTATCAATCTGCGGCAAAGCGTTAAAAGCAATTTGCTTCGGATAGGCCTCGCACTCGACTTCTTGCCCGTTCAGTAACCGAGCTGTCTGCCCAGCAAGCTCTTCGATCGCTTCTTTTCCAGTGCCGGACACGGCTTGATAAGTAGCCACGTTAATCCGCTCAATTCCGACCGCATCATAAATAGGCTTTAACGCCACGAGCATCTGTATTGTCGAACAATTGGGGTTCGCAATAATATTCCTGTTAGTGTATTGCGCCAGTGCATCAATGTTTACCTCAGGCACCACAAGCGGGATATCCTCATCCCGACGAAAGTGAGAAGTATTGTCAATCACCACACAGCCGGCCTCGGCCGCGATGGGCGCGTATTTTGCAGATACACTCCCTCCTGCGGAGAAAAGACCAATTTGCACCTGGGCGAAATCAAACTCAGCCAAATCGGTCACACGAAGAGACCTACCCTTGAACTCGAGGCTCTTGCCCGCAGAGCGGCTGCTGGCAAGCAAATAAAGATTGCGCACAGGAAACTCCCGCTCCTCCAGAATACTGATCATGGCCTCGCCTACTGCACCGGTAGCGCCGACTACGGCCACATCGTACTCACGACTCATAACTGGTTTACCTCCGATTTCGACTGCAAGCTAGGCGCCCGACTGGCTGAAGGAATCGAATAGCCATGGGGACGATTTTTTCCAACTATCCTCAAAGCTGCGGATGGCAGATTCACTCTCCAGAGTAAGCGCTATGTCATCCAGGCCATTGAGCAGGCAATGTTTGCGGAACGCATCTATCTCAAAGCTGATTTCCCTACCGGTGGGCGTCACCACGACCTGTTTGTCGAGATCAATTTTGAGCTCGTATCCGTCCATCGCGTACATTTCATCGAACAGGCCGTCTACCACCGCCGCGTCAAGCTCAATAGGCAAGATACCGTTCTTGAAACAATTATTATAAAAAATATCCGCAAAGCTCGGGGCGATAACGCAACGCATGCCGAAGTCGTCCAGCGCCCAGGGCGCGTGCTCACGGCTCGAACCACAGCCGAAGTTGTCCCGCGCAAGCAGCACACAAGCCCCTTGATAACGCGCCTGGTTAAGCGCGAAATCGGGATTGAGCGGCCTGTCGCTGCAATCCTGCCCGGGCTCTCCGCGGTCAAGATAGCGCAACTCATC
>CAJQQW010000228.1 GCA_905480565.1 uncultured Halioglobus sp.
TACGCGATGTCGCGCGAAGCCGTGATGTGACAGCCACTTTTTGGTACCCCGCCAACGGCGAGAATGACGAGTTTATAAGCCCCGAAGAGGGTGCCGAGTTGATAAGCGGTAACGCACAGTTCCCGCTAGTGGTATTAGTTCATGGGATCGAAGATAACGCACCGGCAACGTGGCCGTACCTCGCGCCTCACCTGGCCAGTCACGGTTATGTTGTAGCAGCTCCCAGCACGGGCAGCACTTTGACAAGTACTGAGGACTTGGTGAATCATCCAGGGGATGTAAGTTTTCTGATTAATGCAGTCTTAGGTGAGAATTCTACAGAGGATATGTTCCTGAACCGCATTGATGAAAATAAAATCGCCGTGGGAGGATTTTCTTTCGGTGGCGCCGCCACTTATCTTCTTGCCTATGATCCATTGTATAGCGACACGAGAATAAGCGCGGTCATCTTGATGGCTGCAATAGGAAGCGAATCCGCTCCCGTAAATCCAGCCATCAGCCTGCTAACCCTTTATGGCACAGAAGACATATTGATTCCCTATAACTCAGGGCTAGCTATCTATGAGGCCGCCAACCGGCCAAAATATCTGGTTACCCTTGAGGGAGGAGGACATGTAGGGTTTACAAGCTCCAATGAGGTAAACATTGGGGCAAGTATGGGGCAAGAGCGACAGCAGACCTTGGCTAGGCTTTCCATCTTTGCCTACTTGACCTCTGTGTTTGACAAAGAAGAAAAAAACCGAGTGGCAGCGCAAGACTTTTTGACAAATGGACTCGCAGAGACCAATACAGACGTGCTTGTCTACGCGGAACACGAATGATCACTTCCTCGGCATCGTTCGATAGAAAAAACGCTAAGACAATGCATTATCATCGGCCTTCGAAGTTAATCGGCATTGCTTTAATACCATTCACAAAAAAATCTCGGACAAAGCTCACTGGCTCCGCAAAAGTGGGGTTTCGAAGTCTGGGTATCAGTTCTTCAAACATAACCTTCATTTCAAGCCGTGACATATGAGCGCCAATACAGAAATGCTCTCCATTTCCAAATGCCCTGTGTTGACTTGTAAGCTCTGGTCGCTTGCTAAACCTCTCTACGTCGAACTCTTCAGGATTTTCGAATATCTCGGGATCGTGGTTAATAGCCTGCCAATTAAGCACCATTTTATCCCCTGATTTAAGCTGACGACCGTCAATTTCTGTATCTTCCATCACCGTGCGGCGCATCTGAACAAAGGCGGGGTTGAAGCGCAACATTTCCTCGACTGCAAACGGGATAAGCTCAGGCGCATCAACGAGTTTCTGTAACTGTTCTGGATGCTCCATTAAAAGACGCATGCCATGAGCGATTACAGAGCGAGTGCTCTCATTACCAGCAGCAATAAGCATTAAGAAGAAAAGCTGGAATTCCTCAGGCGTGAGTTTTTCGTCGTTTACCTTTCCATCTAATAGCGCTCCGACTATGTCTGTCAGCGGCTCGGATTCGTGCCGCTTGGCAAGTTCTTCAGCATATACGTATACCTCAGCAGCAGCGGCCTGAGAGGCAGCCACACCCTCCTCTCCGCTCATATCCTCGTCTTCGGTAAAGATCATAGTGTTTGTCCAGTCAAAAAACTTTTTCTTATCGGACATGGGGATACCACACAATGACATTATTGCGATCAGTGGTAACTCTGCGGCAACCTCAGTGACAAATTCGCATTGCTGTTTAGTGACAACACGTTCAATGGTTTCTTTCGCGACTTCCCGGAAACGATCCTCATAGCCCTCAACAGCTTTCGGAGTAAATGCATTTCGCACGATTCTCCGGTATTTGACGTGTTCAGGGGGATCCATATTGACAAGCATTAAGCGGGAAAGCGCGACTTCATCTTCCGGCATTTCTTTGGGCAAAATGGTCTTCGCTGCACTGGAGAACAACAAAGGGTTCTTACACACATAATCCGCAATTTCACGCCGGGTCACGGCCCAATAGGGAACGCCGGTAAGCGGATCCTCGATATACGCCAGACCGTTGGACTTTTCTCGAACGTCTGCAAATACCTGATGATGTTTTCCATCAATATAAATATCAGGATCCAGAATATTCTGGAAGGGGCACGAAGACATAATACGTTCCTTGAGTACGATTATTGCAGGCGTTGCAGTGTACTCTGCTTCGAAAGAAAAAATAACATCTCTCGACGAATTAAGTCATATCGCGAAGCTAGCGGCTCGTATTATCCCACCGCCGAGAATTTTTGGTTCTAAAAACTAGACCGCTGCTGGATATCGCTTTTATTCGATCAAGAATCATCATATCAGCGAGGTGTGACTTTGGACGAGCTTGACAGTAATCAAGCCGATACATGCCTCGAATGCGCCATACTGATTGTTCGGTGGACGACCCTTGTCGCGCTCGGCAACACGAAAACTCAGACACTCTTTTACTGCGTGGCGAGCTGGGGGCTGATACCCCTCGCGTTTCTTCGAAGGCGCAGGTTGAAACGTAATAGTTTGAGTATTGGTAGAACGCGTCGCCACAGAGGCGCCTCAGTAGCAGCCTCGATAATATCCGGGGGGAAAATGCTCTTGTAATATGGAATACTATATTTTCTGCGGATATCTTCCAAAGAGGTCTCCCATTCATCTTCCCAATTGATATCCATCATGGGCGGGGTATTACGTCCATGCTCCCAGCCCTCGCAAATAATTTGCATGGCAACGTTAAAGCCGTGAGGCTCTTTGAAAGCACCAATCGCCATGCCAACTGCAAGAAACATCGACGAGTAATTGTGCCCAAACTGTGCAAGCTGAAACCCTGAAATAGCTATCTCCCCAGACGATGTGGTTTCATAGCCCGCGACCAAATGCCATACTTCGTGCATCTGCAGGATTCTCGCATTCAGGTAGTGCAACACGCGCGGTAATTCTTGAAGACCAATGTCGTCCCGCCGCAATACCTCTGGGTCATATCCATTGTCGAGAATAAGACGATGCAGCGCATAGCCGAGGCTGTCCTCGGGACAGTTCGCCAGCGGACTCATATCCGTATAACCCGGAATAGGATTGCGCTGTGCGGCAGCGGCACCGGGATGATTCAGAGCATGCCGCTCGGCCAGAGAGCCGAAGTCCTCGTGCAGAGAGTCACCCAGTGCAGCAACCGCAACCGTAATGCTAATGGCATCATAGCCTTCCTCCGGGCCATCTACGGTAGACCAGAATGTCTCCCAGAACGCCGCCTCGATGGGGACCTCGGGCAGACCCTTGGGCACCTCTGGTATACGGCCTCGACCAAGCCATGCACTCGTGATCGCATCACAAATAGCGGGGCAGGCATCCGGGCAGGCGAAAGCCGCCCAAGCCATTGCAGCAGTCAGCTGCAAGCGCCCCTCATGTCGGCCTCGCTTGGCACATGCAACGGCTTTTTGGATGGTGTCGCTGTCGGTGTAGCTCGTAAGGTTTTCTAATTTATCGCGGCTGCTCATGCATCCTCCTAAAGCGCATTGTCAGTAAAACCCCGCCGACAAAAAAGATCCAGCCTGAGCCCCACGCTCTACTTTTTTGTCTACCTATCAGACTATTACAATTCCGCACTGGTTCAGTGGCTCTATCTGGTTGATCGCGCACAGAACTTTCGCCATTAGTCGACTGACGCTAGTCAATCAGACGACAGACTTCAGCTACCATAATGCGTTCTTTTATCCTTGCGAGCGAGAGCAATGACCCCCGCATAAATTAGCCATGGCGCCAACAACCAGGGGACTTGGCCTTGAAACGTTATGGTGCGGTCGCTGAACTGAAACAACGTAGGGTTCAACCAGGGGCCTCCAGGCGCGAGCGG
>CAJQQW010000229.1 GCA_905480565.1 uncultured Halioglobus sp.
CAAACATCAAGAACCAAGCTTGAATGGGGGATGAGGGGACGCCAAATATTGTTTTTTCACGCCCTCGGTAGTCCCCCGACTCTTGAATAAGCGCTGAACGGACGTTCTCTCTTGTATTTGCATCGTCAGCACTGGGAGTCCCGTGGGGGGGTGATAGCGGGATGGGGGGGTAAGTATAAGCCAGGAGTGAGGGCTTGGGGGGGTCCAGTTAGCGTGATCCAAGTGCAGCAAGCCTGATTTGGTCAAAAAACCAAAAAATCCCGAGATCTGTTCACCACGAGGGTTGCCATGCCTTTTCGGCCTTATCGATGTAGCCTCAATGTGGGGAATACCGCGCCCCATGGAGGATTTCGGTCAGACAATGGGGCGATGGGGTGTAGGCCAGGGGCCCTACCTTGTGTTGCCGTTTCTTGGACCGTCTAACCTTCGCGATGGCGTCGGTAAACTGCCCGACTTTTACGTGCGCAGCATGATTCAGGATGAAGTCCTCTCCGATGATGTCCGAATAGCCACCACAGTGGCCTGGCCTGTCGATACACGCGCCAATACCTCCTTCCGGTATTATGAGACAGGTTCGGCCTTTGAGTATCGGATGGTTCGGTGGCTGTATTCCACCAAGCGCAAGCTGGATGTGGAGCAATAGACCATGATAAGTAACCTGCTTAAAACACTCGCTGCAATATTAGTGTTCACATTCGCACTAATCACACATGCGCTTGAGCCAATCAAAATTGGCACAACCCAATCACTGACCGGACACTACAGTGAACAGGGCACCGAACAGCTAAGAGGCCTGCAAATGTGGGCCGCCGACGTCAATGCAAGAGGCGCACTTCTGGGTCGCCCTGTCGAGATCATTTACTATGACGATCGCTCCCGTGATGCCGGCACTGTCGAGGGTTTTAACACGCTCCTGACTAAAGACAAAGTTGACCTCCTGGTTGGGCCTTACTCATCCTCCCTGACACTAAAAGCCAGTCTGGTTGCAGAAGCACATGACACCCCCATGGTATCCGCTGCCGCCTCGGCGGAAGAAATCTGGGACCGCGGGTTGAAAAATATTTTCGGCGCTGACACACCGGCTAATGATTACCTGGATGGTATTAGCATCGCAGCGGATGCAGGTGCCAAAACAGTTGCCGTGGTCTATGCAGAGACAGAATTTGGCCGAGAGGTGGCTGAAAGCATGCGTAATGGCGATGGTGATCACGATAGTGAGCGCGTCATCTTTTACGAAGGCTATGCACCCGAGGAACGAGACTTTTCCGCTCTGTCTGAACGCATCAAACAAGCCAATGCAGATCTTATTCTAGGCATTTCCTATGTTAGTGACTCTATCGCCCTGGCACGCGACCTGCGCAACGCAGGCGCCACCCCCGATATGCTGGCATTCACTATTGGTCCTGGCCTGCGAGAGTTCGGTGATGAACTGGGCAACGAAGCAGAGGGCATAGTCGGCGTTGTGCAGTGGTTACGGAGTTCACGCCAGCCCGGCGCGGAGGATTTCGCTTACCGATACAATCAGCGATACGGCTCCAATCCTGGCGTATACGCTGTGATAGGTTATAGCGCCGGGGAAATTCTGGAAGCGGCCGTGAGGCTTGCAGGCACCACCGACCACGACGCGGTTCGAGAGCAACTGCGCAGCATGTATTTCCATGCACTCATCGGCTCCTATCGCGTTGATAAGACTGGGCGTCAAATCGGTCGGCGCAATCTGGTATTGCAGTGGCAGGATGGCCACCGTCGACTTATCGCACCTGAAAGTGTAGCCGAGCAATCACTGATTTACCCCCTCCCCAGATAGCAGCCGATACGGCTCTCTGGCGCGCCACAGATTCTCGGCTTCCTATCTGGAGGTCGCATAGATAAATCCTTGTTCAAGTAAAACGAACTCAATGAACTCCCTTACTGCATTTCACTTTTATTTGCTATGAGTTTACTGCTTGTTTCAAAAATCTGTGAGCGCGAGAAAGTTCGCTAGGTAGTTTATGCATTCCCCTCACCTTAATTCAGGTACCGTGACAACGAATAAATACTACCCCGTTGCCGAGATTGAATGACTTAGAGACCCTGAGCGCAAAACATCGAATGTGTTGTGCAGAAAATAATCAAACGAACTAAATTTTTTTGGGTTTAACTCTAAAAACCAGTTCGATCTGAACAAGAACTGGACAGAAGCAAAACAAGAAACATCCAGCGAAACCTGGCTTCTGTCTATGTGGAGTAAGGAGAAAGTTGGTCGGGACGGCAGGATTTGAACCTGCGACCACCACACCCCCAGTGTGGTGCGCTACCAGGCTGCGCTACGCCCCGAGATTATTTTTGCTGACCACCATCAGCGAGAAGGCGAGCATTATACTCTATTCGTAAGTACGATAAAAAGGCTATTTGGCCGGCGAGAGAACCTCCAGCACGTCCTCCAATTCCTTGATGGTTTCTTTTATAACGGCTTGCACGTCTGCAGGCGCGGCGCCCTTGCCAGTCTCATCAGACATACGCTGTCGAGCCCCACCGATCGTGTAACCCTCCTCGTATAAAAGGCCACGAATTTGCCGGATAGTCAAAACATCCGCGCGCTGATAGTAACGTCGATTGCCACGACGCTTAACGGGCTTTAACTGCGGAAATTCCTGCTCCCAATAGCGTAAGACGTGCGGCTTGACTGCGCAAAGCTCGCTAACCTCGCCGATTGTAAAATAGCGTTTACCCGGGATTGCGGGGAGTTCATTGTTGTTCGTCGGTTCCAGCATATTCTTCTACTCGGGCCTTTAGTTTCTGGCCAGGCCGGAAAGTCACAACACGACGGGCGGAGATGGGAATCTCCTCACCTGTCTTGGGGTTGCGGCCGGGACGCTGGCTCTTGTCCCGCAAATCGAAATTACCGAAACCGGACAATTTCACTTGCTCGTTATTCTCGAGGCAACTGCGGATCTCCTCAAAGAACAACTCCACTACTTCCTTGGCTTCCCGTTTGTTAAGCCCAAGCTCTTCAAACAGGCGTTCAGCCATTTCGGATTTCGTCAGAGCAGCCATGTTCCCTACCTACTTCCTTAGCACAGCCTTATAATTTTTCTCCAGCAGATCAATGACTTGACCTACTGCCAAGGTTACATCCTCATCTCCAAGAGTGCGTGATTGATCCCGGAATGTCAAACCCAGCGACAGGCTTTTTCGTTTAGGATCAATACCTTTGCCTGTATAGACATCAAAAAGCCTTAAGTCCTTGAGGTAAACTCCTGCCGCTGCACGGACCTCGTCCAACAGCGGCTTCACCGACGTAGCCTTATCAATCACAAATGAGATATCACGCCTAACCTCAGGAAATTTCGAAAGTTCTTCGAATTCGGGGACGCTGGAATCGAGCACGGCAGCAAGGTCCAACTGGCAGGCATACACCGGCATATCAAAGCCCATATCGCTTCCCACTGAGGGGTGAATTGCACCGATAAAGCCGATCGCTTTCCCATTGCGAATTATGCGGGCCGCTTGTCCAGGATGCAGACCCGGCAGAGCCGCGGCGGTAAATTCAAATTCGTGCGCGCAGCGGGTCAACGCAAGAAGACTCTCTACATCGCCCTTAAGATCGAAGAAGTCACTGCCACTCGCTGCACTGTCCCAGCCTATCGGTTCGCGCTCACCGGTCAAAATCATTGCGAGTGTCGGTACCTGCTCGAGCTCTCTGCTCGAAGGCAGGAAGCGCTGGCCGGTTTCATACATCCGCACTCTGGACTGCTGACGATTGATGTTATGACGCACAGCACTCAACAGACCAGGCACCAGGCTCGTGCGCATCACGGCCATGTCGCTGGATATCGGATTTGTCAACGCAACCGGAGCCTGCTCTGGATCAAACTGATTCTGCAGCGCAGGCTCGATAAAGCTGTAGGTAATAGCCTCACGATAGTCCCTCGCACCCAAATGTCGGCGCACACAGCGAACTGAGAGTTGCGACTCCGGCCGTGAAGGTAATGCAAGGTCAGCGCGTATTCGCGTCACTGGCAGGTTATTGTAGCCATAAACTCTGGCTAGCTCCTCAAGCAGATCTACTTCCAGGCTGATATCAAAACGCCAGCTGGGTATAGCGCAGAGCCATCCGTCTTTAGCCTCTGTGACGCCTAAACCAAGGCCTGCGAGAATACGCTCGACCTCAGCCCCCGCCATATCGAACCCAAGCACTTTCTCGATGCGGGCAGCCCGAAGTATTACATCCGGACGCGGCGGCAGGTTACTGTGTTCGACCACTTCGATCACGGGGCCAGCTTGCCCACCAACAATATCGATAAGCAGCTGCGTCGCGCGCTCCATTGCGGTCCGCTGCAGCGTGAAATCTACTCCACGCTCAAACCGGTGAGAAGAATCAGTATGTAATCCGTAGGAACGCGGCTTACCTGCCAGCAACTGCGGCGCAAAAAATGCGGACTCCAGAAAAAGATCTTGTGTCTCAGCACTAACGGCAGAAGGCTGCCCACCCATAATGCCAGCCATAGCGAGGGGGCCGTTTTCATCAGCGATAACGAGCGTATCCGCGCGCAGATCCACAGTCTGACCGTCCAGCAATGCCAGCGACTCACCCTGTTCCGCAAGCCTCACAACAATACCGCCATTGAGCTTTCCCAGGTCGAAGGCATGCATCGGCTGACCTAGTTCCAACAATACGTAATTGGTGACATCCACCACCGCATCAATCGAGCGTACGCCGCCACGTCGCAGGCGCTCCTGCATCCACGTTGGTGTGGGCCGCGCGACATCCACATCACGGATAACCCGACCAATATAGCGAGGGCAGGATTCAGGTGCCCCCAGTCGCACGGGCAACGTGTCCTGAATGGCAATATCCGCAGTGCTGAATACAGGCGGCGTGACCGATAAGTCATTGAGCAAAGCGACCTCCCGTGCAATGCCTGACATGCCAAGGCAATCGGCTCGGTTTGGGGTAAGCCCAATCTCGATAACCTGGTCATCCAGGCCAAGATAATCTCGCAGGTTCTCACCTACTGGCGCATCAGCCGGCAATTCCATCAGACCCTCCGAGGCCTCCGACAGCCCCAGCTCTTCTTCCGCACAGAGCATGCCCGTAGACGCAATACCACGTAGCGTTGCACTCTTGATTTCCATACCACCGGGAAGCTGCGCGCCCACGATTGCAAGAGGCACTTTCAATCCCTTTCTTGCGTTGGGAGCACCGCAGACAACCTGCACCGTCTCACCGCCCGTGCGGACCTGACAGACCCTGAGCTTATCTGCGTCCGGGTGCGGCTCTACCGCAACAATCTCTGCCACTAGCAGCCCACTAAAATTACCCGCCACCGGTTCGATAGCGTCTACCTCAAGCCCGGCCATTGTGATTTGATGGGCCAACTCCCTGGTACTCAAGTCTGGAGAAACCCATTCTCGCATCCACTGCTCACTGAATTTCACGCTTACAGACTCCCTTAAAACTGCTCGAGAAAACGGAGATCGTTATCAAAAAATAGGCGTAGGTCATTCACGCCGTAACGCAACATGGCAAGGCGCTCTACCCCCATACCGAAAGCGAAGCCGGAATAGCGTTCGGTATCAATGCCTGAGTGCTCGAATACCCGCGGGTGCACCATGCCGCAGCCCATCACCTCCAGCCACCCCGTTCTGCCACACACACGACAACCCTCACCGCCACAATTTACGCACTGGATATCTACCTCTGCTGAGGGTTCCGTAAACGGAAAATAAGAGGGGCGGAAACGCACCGCCAGTTCCGCCTCAAAAAACTGCCGCAGGAATTCCTCGATCAGTCCCTTGAGATCCGCAAAAGTGGAATGCTCATCAATCAATAACCCCTCAACCTGGTGGAACATGGGACTGTGAGTTAGATCAGAATCACAGCGGTATACCCGTCCTGGACAAATCACACGGAGAGGCGGTTCGCTGTTTTCCATCACACGCACCTGCACCGGTGAAGTATGGGTCCGCAATACCGTGTGCTCATCCACATAGAAAGTATCGTGCATGGCCCGTGCGGGGTGGTGTGCCGGGATATTGAGCGCTTCGAAGTTGTGGTAGTCGTCTTCGATCTCGGGGCCCTCTACCACCTCAAAACCGATCGCACTGAAAAAGTCCTCCATGCGCTCAATAGTCCGTGTCACAGGATGGGTTCCGCCCGTGCCCTGGCCCCGACCTGGCAGAGTAACGTCAATTACTTCCTCCGCAAGCCTCGCATCCACGGCGGCCACTTCCAGTACCTGCTTGCGTTCGCCTATCAGATCCTGCAATTCCTGCTTTACGACATTGATGCGTGCACCCGCTTCCGGACGCTCATCGGCGGAAAGCTTGCCAAGCCCCTTAAGCAAGGCCGTGACCTGACCTTTCTTGCCCAAATACTCGACCCGCAGCTGTTCCAGCCCACTACCGCCTTCCGCTGCCGCAATCGCAGCTCTGGCTTCTTCAGCAAGTTTTTCAAGGTTTTCCATTTAATCAGTCTCTGA
>CAJQQW010000230.1 GCA_905480565.1 uncultured Halioglobus sp.
TCCCCGCATTGATTTCCTCCGCCAGCACGTAGGCGGTCATCATCTTGGTCAGGCTGGCGGGCGGTAGTTGCTGATCGACATTGTGCTCGACAATCACCTGGCCACTGTTGGCATCAATCAACAGGTACGCCTTTGCAGGCAGCTCTGGTGGTGCGGGCACCGCATTCTGCGCCTGTGCACCATATGCGGTGATCGTCAGTAAGAGGAGTATCGCCAGTCGAGTCATATCGTAGGAAGCCGTGGGGTGACAGAGTAGTCGCGATGGTAACGCATGCCCAGCGGGAGCGGAAGAATGGCATCGGACTAATCAGTCTCAGTCCGGCAAAGAAACGCTATGGCAGGGGCTGTCCGGGCTGATAACCGCGCTCATCCAGAATCTGCTGTACCGCTGCTAGGTGGCGTGCATCGTCTACCGGACCCACCCGCACCCGGTAAAGCATTCGCCCCCCTATATCGACAGGGCTGACGAAGACAGGAGCCGACAGCAGTGGCTCAAGCTCCGCCCGCAGGGCGGAGGCCAGCGCTTCATCGCCGAAAGCGCCTATCTGCAGGAACCGATAGTCTCCATAAATCGGGTCCCGGCGATCCTGCACACCCGGCACGGGGATCACCTTTACTTCCACCCGTGCTGTGCCTTTCTCCATGTAGCCAAGCTTGACCGCAGCAGCGTAGGACAGATCGATTAGGCGATCCTCGTGGAATGGACCGCGATCATTCACGCGCACCACAATACTCCTGCCGTTCTCCAGATTGGTGACACGGGCAAAGCTGGGAATCGGCAAGGACTTATGAGCGGCGCTAGGCTTGTACAGGTCATACAGCTCGCCATTGGAAGTACGGTGTCCGGAAAACTTGGCGCCATACCAGGAGGCAATACCCTGCGCGCTATAATTCTCATATTCCTCGAGTACCGTATAGCTCAGCCCATCAATAATATAGGGGCTGCCATTACCAAGAGACAGAATTGGATCAGGCTTAAGTTCAGCATCTGTGACGTCTTGCGGAACAATACCTTTAATTGGCGCGTGATCCTGCTCTACTGTGTAACGTGAAAGCGACGGGCTCTTTTCACCGGTATCAGTTTGTTTGGAGGTATCCGGAGAACGCGTTTGCTCAACGGCACAGGCTGCGACCAACCATGCGATCACCGCCAGCGCCGCCAAGGGCGACCGCTGGATCACCGGCCAATCCGCTGCGCGATCGCCTGGCTCAGCTGGTAAACGCTCATAGCGTACATAGCACTGTGATTGTAGCGGGTAATAACGTAAAAATTGTGCAGTCCCAGCCAGTACTCAAAACCTTTTTCCTGCTCAAACTTGAGTGCTATGGCAAGGGCCTCGGGATTCAACGTCTCCCTTGCCACTACACCGTCAGCCGCAAATTCAGCGACCGTGCGGACCGGTTTGAGATCCTTGCGGCTCCTGACAAACACGTCCTCGGCCACCTTCGCCCCGGCGTCAGCACGCGCCACCACGGTCTCACCCGCGCGCCAGCCATGCTCTTTGAAGTAATTCGCGACGCTGCCAATGGCATCAACAGGGTTTTGCCATATGTCGATAATATCGTCGTTGTCAAAATCGATCGCATAGGCGCGGTAGCTGCTGGGCATGAACTGCCCGTAACCCATGGCCCCCGCATAAGAACCCATCATCTCAGTGGCCTCGAGGCCCTGGTCCCGCGTGAGTATCAGGTAATGCTTGAGCTCACTGGTAAAAAAAGGCGAACGAGAAGGATAATCAAAGGCCAGTGTGGACAGTGCGTCGATTACTCGGTAGCTACCCACGTTGCGCCCGTAGGAGGTTTCCACCCCGATGACGGCGACGATTAACTGCGCTGGCACGCCAAATTCCCGCTCCGCACGCTCCAGCGCCACCCTGTGCTGCTTGAAAAATTCAGCGCCCTGATCCTCGCGCCGGTTGTTGAGGAAAATTGCGCGATACTGGAACCACGGCTTGGTCTTTTCAGCTGGCCTGGAAATCGCCTCAAGGATACTGTCTTTACGTTCCGCATTGGCGAAGACCGCCTCGAGACTCTGACGATCAAAGCCCTCTTCCTCCACCAGTTCATTAATTACCTCCGTCGCGGACGGATGCAATTGGTAGTTATCCGCGGCACAGGAAAGGGCGGTCCACAGGCAGGAACAGATTAGTGCAATTTTCAGACGTATCGACATAGATCATAGCTCACGTTGTAGTCATCCAGGGCAACCCGCTGACGCGGCAGTAATGCGTGGTACTCACGTGGTCACCCGCTGTTGTTCTGTACTGATTGCCATGAGAATCCCAAACCCCGCCAGCAGCGTCACCACCGAGGTACCCCCGGCACTCACCAGTGGCAGTGGCACACCCACTACCGGCAGTAGGCCCGCCACCATTCCCATATTAACAAAGATGTAAACGAAAAACGTCAGCGTCAGACTGCCAGCCATCATTCGTCCAAAACTGGTCTGAGCGCGCAGGCCTATGAGAAAACCCCGCAACAGGATAAGCAGGTAAAGACACAGCAGCAGAATAATTCCCTTCAGCCCCTGTTCTTCGGCCAACACCGCAATAATAAAGTCGGTGTGACTCTCGGGCAGAAAGTCCAGACGGGACTGCGTACTCTGCAGCCAGCCCTTACCCTCCCAACCGCCGGAACCAATGGCCGTTTTCGACTGAATAATGTTCCACCCTGCACCGAGCTTGTCGCTCTCAGGGCTGAACATGGTAAGAATACGCTGCTTTTGATAGTCCTTGAGGCCATACATCCAGACCGGCCAGGCCGAGACGGCCGCCGCGAACACAGCCCCGACAATATAACGCCAGCCAATGCCCGCCAAAAAAAGCACGAATAAGCCACTGGCAGCGATGAGCAGAGAGGTTCCCAAATCGGGCTGAATCACGATCAGCCCTGCCGGCAAGGCGAGCAGCACCAGCGCGCCCAACACGGCGGAAAAACGGGGCGGCAGCGGGCGGGCCGCCAGAAACCACGCGACGACCAGCGGTACCACGATTTTCATAATTTCTGAAGGCTGGAAGCGCAGTCCGCCAATTTGCAGCCAGCGCTGGGCGCCCTTGGCGCCAACGCCCGCAAATACCACGGCAACCAGAGTTGCCACGCCCAGTCCATACAGCCAGGGAGCCCAGCGGGCATATTGCTGCAGGCTGATCTGCGCCGCAACGATCATTGCCACGTAGGCCAGGGCAAAATAACGCCCCTGGCGAATCACCGCGTCCATATTCTGTCCGGAGGCGCTGTAGAGCACCATCAGGCCATAGCCGGTGAGCAAGATCAGCAATAAGAGCAAAGGCAGATCGATGTGCAAACGGCGCAGAGTGCCTGGACGTCTGGCCATGTCCCGCGAACCGTGATCAGGCATTTGCCGGAGATAATCGACCATCAACCCGCCTTTGGCCGTGATTCTAGCCAGGTGTCGATAACCGCGCGGGCGATGGGTGATGCGGCAGAGCTGCCGCCACCATTCTCGACAATAATACCCACCGCAATGCTCGGAGCCTCGAGCGGGGCAAAAGCGACGAAGAGACCATGATGACGATGTCGCTCCGACACTTCATCCTCGTTGTACACCGCGTTCTGGGCGATGCCGATCACCTGGGCAGTACCCGTCTTGCCACCCATCTCGTACTCAATACCCTTGGACAGTGCTTTAGCCGTGCCTCGTTTGCCGTGCACGACCTCACGCATCCCGTCGAAGACCGCCTCCCAGTAGGGAGCAGGCACATCCACCGGTGCTATCTCCTCCAGCAGCACGGGCTCACTGTCGACCGACATCACCAGATGCGGCACTCTGCGCCCACCCTTGTT
>CAJQQW010000231.1 GCA_905480565.1 uncultured Halioglobus sp.
CGCGCCGACGGACGGCATCAGCTTTGACTTCCGGACGCCTGACTCGGTGGTGGATATTGAAGTCAGCACAGATGGTAGCACCTGGACACTGATCGGCAACGATGTGACAACCGAGGCGGGCGAGACCGCGCTGGACGTCACCAATGCCGGTGAGCCCTTTACTTATGTGCGGCTGACCTCTGAAGGCACGGCAAGTTCCTCGAAGATCACGGCGGTCACCCTGATCCAGACGATTCTGCCGAAGGGCCAGGAGCTGCCATTTACACTGAACGGTACCGACGGTGACGGTGACACCACCACGACGACCGTCGACGTAGAGGTGCTCGTCCCTGCATCTGCTCCGGCGGTAGCCCCGGCCGCTGCGGCCGCTGCCTCTGCACCCACGCCTGAGGTGGTCGACGAGCAGGAGGCTGAATCTGAGCCTGCAGTTCAGTCAGCCACTGCGGCTGCCGACACACTGCTGGGCAGTGATGGCGCTGATGTCTTCGCCTGGTCCTTGTCCGATAACCTTGCCGAGGGCGACACTGTTGTCGACTTTGACGAGGATGCAGACTCGATCAGCATCGCTGACTTGCTGGAGGACACCACCGATTCGGCGGATTATGCCAGCTACCTCGATGTCAGCCTCGGCGAGGACGGTGTTAGCACCGTGATTAAGGTCAGCAATACCGGTGACTTTGACAATGCCGAACAAACCATCACGGTGCAGGGTGTGAACCTGGTCGACGGCGTTGATCTAAACGACTCGGTAGCGCTCAACGCGGCTCTGCAGCAACTGGTTGATGCCGGGAAGCTGGTCACAGAATAAACGCGCCGAAAGCGGTACACTCGTCCCCACAACCTTGCCGGGTTGTGGGGATTTTCATTTTAGGGAGGGGTGTTTATGCCCTTTGTAAAACGCGATGAGCAGGGTGCAGTAGTGGCCGTGAGTGAAACCTGCGGCGTGGATTGTGTCGAGGAGCTACCCGCCGACGACGAGTCCTTGATAGCGTTCCTGCAGGCAATGGGTGGTCAAGCCGCGACGCTGGCCGCATCGGATCAGGATCTGATCCGGGTGCTCGAGGATGTGGTGGAGCTGTTAATCGCCAAGGGCATTATCCTGTTCACCGAACTGCCGCCGCAGGCGCAGGAGAAAATCCTGCTGCGCCAGCGCCTCCGTGCAGGCGCCACTGGCTTGCCCAACCTGATCGGCGGCGATTGAGCAAGCGCTGGCCTTGTGTTTGCTGATCAACCCGCAAGGGTTATACCCGGGCCGGTGGCCCCGTCGATGCCGAGTTCCTTGAGCGTCGTCCATTCCTGTTGATTTTGTACACCCTCCGCGATCACCTGCACCCCGATGGTGTGGCCTACAGTGCACAGCGTGCGCAGCACCGTCTGGTTGCCGGGGTTGTCATCCACATTGCGCACAAAACTGGCGTCTACCTTGAGATAGTCCAGACCTACATCGTGCAGCGTACCCAGCTTGGCTAACTGGTGTCCTATATGCTCTATGCCTACCTGTCCGCCGTAGTCCTTGATGCGGGCAGTTAAGCGTTTGAAGTTCTCGGGAAAGCGAAAGGCAACGGATTCGGGAATTTCTATCCACAGCCCGGTGATTGCGCTGCTCCGTTTTTTCATAGAATTTTCAGCCCACGTGATAAAATTGCTGTCGGTAATAGCAGCAACAGACAGGTTAATGGCGGTGGGGTCACCTGTGTTCTCGATTTCCTCCAGTGCCAGTTCAAATACCCGTTTGTCCAGCTCGCTAGCCAGTTCTACTCGATGCACCCACGGCAGGAACTGGCCGGCGCTCCAGGTCTCGTTGTTCACCTGCAGGCGAACAGGCGCTTCATAGTGCACCAGCGCGTTGTTCTGGTTCACCACCGGGAATTTCGCCAGGGAGAACTCGCGATTGGCAATAGCCCGCCGTAAAACGCTCCGCCATTGTTCCGCTTGCTCGTGCATAGGCCGCATGGGAATGTCAGTGGGGTAAGCTTGTGCAATAGATGATGAGCCCTCACGTTCCGAGGCAATCAGCACGCCATCGAGTCGGGACAGTAACGCAGAGACACTGTCGTCTAAATGGTATTCAGTTGTCCCACCGGCTAACTGGGTCTTTTCTTCTGTACTGTGATCTTTCAATACGGCAGACATTGCGTCCTGCACGTCGTTACCCAGGGTGGCCGCGTCCAGAAGTCTGGGGGCGATCACGGCGAAGTCCGATCCGTTTAGCCGTGCAGCGGACCAGCCGCTTTGCTGCACCACGATACGATTGAGTACACCACCCATGTCGCGCAGAAGCGTGTCTGTAGCCTTGCGTCCGAACTCCCGGTTGAGGTTGACCAGGTTGGTGACACGAACAATACACAGAGACCCGGAAGATCTGTCATCGTTACTTTGCAGGGCCGATTCCAGAGTCCGCAAGAAGGGCTCCCGGTTGTAGAGGCCGGTGACTTTATCGATGTGGGATTCCCGTTGCAGGTTTTGCAGCCGCCGCGCTTCCTGGGCCAGCATTGATTTCACCCGGGCCGAGAGGTCATTCATCGCCTTCACCAGTTGCTGGAACTCCAGCGTCCGGGGTTCATCCGTATTGGTGATGAATCGCCGCTCTCCGATTGATTTCGCCTGCTCTACAACGGTGTCCAGAGGGTTGAGTATCCGCTTCAGCGAAATATTGCTGGCCACGCCAGCCAGCAGGGCGGTCAGCAGGAAGAGCCCCGTCAAGAGGTAGGTGCTTTCCCACAATTCTTCGTAAGCAAAGCGGGATTGACTGCGTAGCGTCAAGGTACCTATTTGCTCCCAGCCTACCTGTACATTAGCAATCCCGGTCTCGGCGTTGATGGTCAGCAGGCTGACGAACCAACCCGGTGCATTGGCGACGACCTCATCAGTTGCTCTGCGAATGACCGTTTCGCCCTCCGGGTTCGCCAGCTCGATCAGTTCATAATAGCCGGTGTCGAACTTTGCAGCGACGGTCAGTTTGAGAAGATCAGTGTCTGTGCCCCTTTGTTCAAGAAACAGGGCGAGGTTAGCGGCGTCATCGGTATTCTTCAGACTGAGCTGCTCTGAGAGGTAGTCTCTCGCCGATAACGTCGTGATGACAATGCTGACGAAAAGTAAGCTGGTCAGCAGGACAATGATCGCCGCCCAAAGCTGCTTATAAAGCGACATGGTTAATCTCCTGTATCATTATGAGTTGCATTTTAACCCAATCCCTCCTCGGCGGCTCGCCTTAAAAGATCGCGCCAACGAGAAAGCCGGGATTCCGGTTCCCGACTCGCGGGACTTCGCGCGCCGCCTACCCAAATGCCGAGGCTGTTGAAGCCGTATACCGGCGTGAGGTCCTTGCGTTGCGAGGCGGGCAGGATATCCGTGATCAGGTTGTCCAGGATCAGTGGGTCGGCGTTCGCGCTCGGATAGTAGGCGAGGACCATATGTGCAGTGAGAGCGGGACCGCCCTCACTGGGTAACTCTGCTTTTACGTAGGTGATTCGGAGTTGGCTGCTGTCCACACCCGCCAGGATGAGTGTGATGTATTTGGCGATAGCGAAATCCTCGCAGTCGGCCATGCCGCGGCCCATAATCTCCAGCGGAGTTGCCCAGTAATCGGGGCGGCCCCAGGCGTCGGGATCCATCGCCCACTGAATTCGGGTGTTGAAAAACTGGTTGGCCTCGACCAGTTTACCCCTGTTTGACAGCGTCTGCATGCGCTCAATAGTGGCCTCCCATTCGTCCACCAGCCTTACGGTTTCGGGGCCATAACGGGAATACGCCAGTTTCTGCATCAGGCTAAAGTCGGCCTGAGCGACGGCCAGTGTCACCGTAAGCAGGGTGACGGCCAGTACCGCCGAGGTGCGACCGGTGCGCGAAAATAGTGTCAGAGATGGCACCTTGAAGGGAGTCTCACGCCGGTTTATGAAAATCGAGTAAGCCCGGTTGCTACGTACGGGCTCACTCTGTCAGCCCCCGATATTACCGTAGTTTTGCCCTGAGACTGTAGCGTGCTGACCTCCATGGGGCACTAGACGCTAATATTTGTGACTTGGGTCTTGAATTAATGGCTATACTGGGTAAGCTAGCGCCGGGTTCAGTGATTTCGATCGCCGCACTATAAATATAACTTTTAGTTATAATACCCGACGCACGGTACCCGCAAAAATAAAAATCACGTGGGTCGGGAGTGGTGATTTTCGCAATTTGAGGATTAGGGATATGTTTTTTATAAAAGGCAGGCGGGTTGGGGCATTTCTAATCGCCGCAACCATCGTGGGTATTGCTCAGGCACAGCCTGAGCCGGCAGAGGCTCCAACCGAGATCAGTGACATACGGGGAGCCATTACAAAGGGCGTTATGATTAGCCCCCGAGTGAACGCCGATTGGTTTAATTTCGCGGCGATCGGGGAGGCCGAGCGCGGTGCGTTTGGCGGGTATCTGCCCAGTGCCGATCTTTCGGCCAGTATCGGGCGTGAGAAGCGTGACACTCCACTGATTGATCTGGGCAACTATGGTTATGATGCGACCCGGTTCTCTATTACGCAGATGCTGTTTGATGGCTTCGCGACTCGCGACGAGGTGGCACGTCTGGGTTTTGAAAAGCTTTCCCAGTACTACACGTTCAAACGCGCCTCCGAGGAAGTGGCGCTGGAAGTCGCTGTGGCCTACCTTGAGACATTGAAGTTTCAGGAGCTTGTGGGCTACGCAGCGGATAACTTGAAAGTACACCGCCAGATTCACGATCAGATTGCCGAGCGTGCCGGTGGCGGAGCGAGTGCAGGAGTTGATCTGGACCAGGCTGTCGCCCGCGTCGGTCTGGCGGAGACAAATCTGGTGACAGAGATAGCGAATCTTAATGATGTGGGTATTCGCTTTGAACGCCTGGTCGGTCTCGTACCAAGTGGTAAGTTGACCATGCCGGAAATGCCCGGTGACGATATTCCCAAGATGCGAGCCAGTGCATTGGACGTGGCCTATAAAAGTAGCCCCGTCATTAATGCGGCCATCGAAAACCTTCGTGCCTCTCAGGAAGCCCTGAACGCGACCAACTCACCCATGATGCCCCGGCTCGACCTGCGCTATCGCAAGAATATCGAGCATGACACCGATGGCATCAGCGGCAAGTTCGATGAAGAGGCGATCGAACTGGTGCTGACCTACAATCTTTATCGTGGTGGTGCCGATGCCGCCCGCAAACGCGAGTTCTATAACTTGTACTACGCGGCTATTGAGGAGCGCAAGCAAGCTTGCCTGAATGTGCGGCAGCGCGTTAGTAACGACTTTAACGACATGGCTAACCTGCGCCAGCAGGTGGTATTAACTGATGTGAGTATGCGCGCTCAGGATAAGACGCGGGTCGCCTACCGGGATCAGTTCAGGCGCGGTGAGCGCTCTCTGCTGGACCTGCTGGACAGCCAGAACGAGTATTTCGATAGTCAACGCGCACATATCGCGGCCAAGACCAATCTGCTTGCTGCGGAAGCCAGCACGCTTTCCAACATGGGCATGTTACTTGCGTCGCTCGATGTGAGCGGCGTGAATTCGGAGAGAATCGCCGCGATGGATCTCGATTTGACGCGCGACCCCATGGATGAAAACACGCACGCATTGTGTCCGCCGGAGCCGAAACCGATGGTGACTATGGAAGATGCTTTGGCGGAACTGGCGGGCGGCAACGAGCGTTATCGTACGCTGGCAGACGGGTCGGTGGCGCTGGAGGTCAACGTCAATTTTGAGGTCAACTCGTCCGTTATCCAGTCGGCGTTTGACAGCGAAATTGGTGTTGCAGCGCAAACACTCAAGGATAATCCACAACTGAGTGCTGTTGTGGAAGG
>CAJQQW010000232.1 GCA_905480565.1 uncultured Halioglobus sp.
CGATTTGCGAGACAATCCTACCAGCAGGGGAAATCCCAGCGCACCAAGGCGCGGCAACTCACGCAGCAGAACAAGGTTGTGCGCAACGGTTTTGCCGAAGCCAAATCCAGGGTCCAGCAAGAGTCGCTGAGGCGCTATACCGGCAGCAGTACAGGCAGCGACGCGGGCGACCAGATAGTCACTTACTTCAGTAACGACATCCTCATAGTGCGGATCCACCTGCATGGAACCCGGTTCGCCCTGCATATGCATCAGGCATACCGGCAACCCTGAATCGGCGGCGGCCGCCAGCGCACCCTCTCTGGTCAGGGCACGCACATCATTGATTAAGCCTGCACCGCGTCGGGCTGCCTCAGACATCAGGGCGGGCGTGCTGGTATCCACCGATACAACCACATCCAACTCCGCATGGATTCTCTCGATTAGAGGCAGCACGCGGTCCATTTCCTCGGCAACCGAGACAGCGGCTGCGCCCGGGCGAGTAGATTCACCACCGATATCAAGTACGCGAGCACCCTCAGACACCATGTCTCGGGCGCGAGTCAGCGCCTGGTTAATATCCAGACGGGCATCACGGTAAAGCAATCCGCCGTCGAAGAAGGAGTCGGGGGTCGTGTTAATTACGCCCATGACGACGGGTCGATCGAAGGACAATGTGCGCCCGGCGCATTCAAGCGCCGGGGGTATTAAAGCATCAGGGAAAGTCACCCGGCCCTGAAGTATCAGTGTTCGCCAGCGGGGCCGCCAATCGGACTACCAGAGGAATCCTGCTTGCCCGAGTCATCACCGGCCTCTTGCGGATCCGGCATGGCATCACCACCAGAATCTCCCCAATCCTTCGGCTCGCGCGGTTCACGGCCAGCCATAATGTCGTCGATCTGCTCGGAATCAATGGTTTCGTAGGTAATCAAGGCATCGGCCATCTTGTGCAGTTTCTCAACGTTTTCTTCCAGTAGGCGCACCGCAATGGCATAACACTCGTCTATTATGCTGCGCACTTCCTCGTCGATCTGCTTGGCGGTCTCGCCGGACACCGACAGATGCTGCTGCCCCGCGCTACGCCCGAGGAATACTTCTTCGGTCGCCTCGTCGTACATCAGCGGACCCATCTTCTCGGACAGGCCCCATTTCGTGACCATATTGCGTGCAATTTCTGTCGCACGCTGAATGTCGTTAGACGCGCCTGTGGTTACGCCCTCTTTACCCAGCGTCATCTCCTCGGCGACACGCCCGCCGAACAGGCTGCAAATCTGACTCACGATATGCCGGCGACTGTGGCTGTAACGATCCTCTTCCGGCAAGAACATGGTCACACCCAGCGCCCTGCCGCGGGGAATAATACTCACCTTGTAGACAGGGTCGTGCTCCGGCACCAATCGGCCTACAATCGCATGTCCCGCCTCGTGATAAGCCGTGTTCCTCTTCTCGTGTTCTGACATAACCATAGAGCGACGTTCGGCGCCCATCATGATTTTATCTTTCGCCAGTTCAAACTGGTTCATGCCTACCGTACGCACATTGGCACGGGCGGCAAACAGAGCCGCCTCGTTAACCAGATTGGCGAGGTCCGCACCAGAGAACCCAGGCGTGCCTCGAGCGATGCGCGACGGTGCCACATCCTCCGCCAAGGGAACCTTTCGCATGTGCACCTTCAGAATTTGCTCGCGACCACGGATATCAGGCAGGGACACAACCACCTGACGGTCAAAGCGACCGGGGCGCAGCAGAGCCGGATCCAGCACATCCGGGCGGTTGGTAGCGGCGATGACGATGACGCCGTCGTTCACTTCAAAGCCATCCATTTCTACCAATAACTGGTTGAGTGTTTGCTCCCGTTCATCGTGTCCGCCCCCAAGACCTGCACCGCGGTGGCGTCCCACAGCATCAATCTCGTCAATAAATATAATGCAGGGAGCCTGTTTTTTAGCCTGGTCGAACATGTCGCGCACTCTGGATGCGCCGACACCAACAAACATCTCAACAAAATCAGAGCCGGATATAGAGAAGAAAGGTACCTTGGCCTCCCCGGCAATAGCTTTCGCCAACAACGTCTTACCCGTACCAGGCTGCCCCACCATCAAGACACCACGGGGGATACGCCCGCCAAGTTTCTGGAACCTGCTGGGATCTCGCAAGAATTCAACCAGCTCTTGCACGTCTTCCTTGGCTTCATCCACACCCGCCACATCGGCAAACGTCGTGACAATCTGATCCTCACCGAGCAACTTGGCTTTGCTCTTGCCAAAACTCATGGGGCCGCCACGGCCGCCACCCCCGCCCTGCATCTGCCGCATAAAAAACATAAAGACAGCAATGATAATCAGGATGGGGAAACTCGCGACCAGCAGCTGGGTCCAAACGCTTTGTTGCTCAGGCTTACGACCCTCAACCTCGACGTTGTGCTCGAGCAGATCATCGATCAACTTTGGATCCTCCACCATGGGACGAATCGTTTCAAACCGCGTACCGTCATAGCGTTCGCCGGTAATGGTTAGGCCGTCCACCACAACCTTCTTCACCTGATCGGCCTGGATCTCGGAGATCAGTTCGGAGTAACCAACCTGCTCAGTCGTGCCCTGCATATTGAAGTTGTTAAAAACGGACAACAAAACGGCGGCAATCACCAACCAGAGCAATAAATTCTTGACCATAGTGTTCAATGTCTTCACCTCTTGGCGGTCTGCCGCCGAACTCTTGTTCCGGGGATATAC
>CAJQQW010000233.1 GCA_905480565.1 uncultured Halioglobus sp.
TTCAGGGCATGAGTCTTGGACCGGCAGATTTAGCTGCATCCCGGCGCATGAAGACAACTCGCATAGGCGGCGGCCATCCGGGCTACCTGGTCAGGGACGACCCCGACGACGACAACCCCGGAGCACCGCGCACTGCACACCAGCAGGATCTTTGGCACTATACCATCGGGCGAATGGTCGATGCTTGTGTCAGTGTTGGTGCACTGCCTTTTTACGGACCGTTCGGCGCTATTGACGATCCAATAGGCTGCGAGGATCAGTTCCGCAATGCCTTTCTGATGGGTTGTGTCGGTGCCTGGTCCTTACACCCTAGCCAAATAGACATAGCAAAGAGCGTGTTTAGTCCACCTGCTGACGAAGTGCGTTGGGCAAGACGCGTTCTCGAGGCGCTCCCGGACGGCAGTGGCGCCGTTATGGTTGACGGAAAAATGCAGGACGACGCCTCATGGAAACAGTGTAAGGTAATGTTTGACCTGGCCAAGCTGATAGCAGAAAGCGACCCCGCGTTAAAGGAAGCGTATGGTTTTTAAACTTAGCGTTAAGGCTCGCTTACAGGGGTCAGACCCACATGATTCGACATCCTCACTGGTCGCATTCGTTTGTGCCTTAATCCTGAGCCCGGTTTGGCAGTCCGCTCATGGTGATAGCCTACCCGATACGATCGAGAAGATTCGCCCCAGTATTGTAGGCGTTGGCACCGCCTACCCGCCCCGACAACCCAATCGTAAGGGGGATACTGTTTCCTACCACGGGACCGGTTTTGTCGTGGGAAACGGCAAACAAATAGTTACGAATGCTCATGTTGTAGCGATGAAACTCGATCACAAGAACAGACAATCGCTTGCTATATTTACCGGACATGGCTCAGATGCGACCGTTCGATTTGCTCAGTTGGTCAGCACCGACCATGAGCACGATCTCGCCCTGCTCAGCTTCAAGGGCAGCGCCCTGCCCGCTTTGACGCTCGGGGACTCCAGTCGTGTACGAGAGGGGCAAGACATTGCGTTTACCGGTTTTCCGATTGGTATTGTGCTGGGCCTCTACCCGGTTACACACCGCGGCATAGTCGCCGCTATTTCGCCTTTGGCGCGGCCTATGGAGAAGGCGCGATCGATAAACCCGGCCCAGAGGCATCGCCTGCGCAATCCCTACGATGTGTTCCAACTGGATGGGACCGCGTATCCTGGCAATAGCGGGAGCCCTGTTTACCTGCCGGGAACTGGCGAGGTCATCGGCGTTATTAACAGTGTGGCAGTAAAAAAGACCAAGGAGTCGCTATTAAAAAATCCGTCCGGGATCACCTATGCGATTCCTGCAAGCCACATCCAGATGCTCTTCGACGCTGCCCCACAGTAGCACTCATGCAAAGCGTATAAATCACTGCAACCACTCCGATAAGCGACAGATTACCAGGGTTGCATAGAATTGCAGCCGCTGCCCCTGGCCAGCGACCAACCCGCCTGAACTAGAGCTTTGCCATGACAGCGCGCACCGCCGCAAAGGCAGTTATCTCCTCCCGCTCCACGGCTTCCTCCAGCTCTGGCAACATTGCCTTTACCGCGGTGTTTTGCGATAGCTTCTGCAACAGCATTTCATTCATTAACTCTCTCATCCAGTCACTGTTCTGCCGAGAGCGCTTCGTTGCTATGGCCCCGTCAGCATCAGACTGAAATTCACACAACATCGCCCAAATACTATCGATATTGACGCCCTGCAATGCCGAGCAAGTCATCACTCGAGGCTCCCAGCTACTGGTATGGCGCAGCAGGCTCATAGCGCTGATGTACTGCCGCTGCGTCATTGTCGCAAGAGATTCGCTCTCACCATCTGCCTTGTTGATGACCAGTGCATCCGCGAGCTCCATAATGCCTTTTTTGATGCCCTGTAACTCGTCTCCCCCGCCAGGAAGCATGAGCACCATAAAAAAATCTACCATGCCCGCCACCTGGTATTCGGACTGCCCTACTCCCACCGTCTCTACCAGGATTACGTCATAGCCCGCAGCCTCGCAAAGTATCATGCTCTCCCGGGTCTTCTGCGCCACGCCACCGAGCGCGCCCGAGGCTGGTGTTGGACGAATAAAGGCCTCCTCCCGGCGCGACAGCTCTTCCATACGGGTCTTGTCTCCCAGGATAGAGCCTCCAGCGATAGGCGAGCTGGGATCGACCGCCAGCACGGCAACACGTTTGCCTTGCTCAATCAGGTAAAGCCCAAATACCTCTATAAAGGTAGACTTGCCTACTCCGGGAACACCCGTAATACCGATGCGTAAGCTGTTGCCGCTATGGGGCAAGAGGTTTTCCAGTAAATCCTGCGCCTGGTCCCGGTGAGTATCCAATGTACTCTCTATCAACGTGATCGCTTTGGCGAGAGCACGGCGATTTCCGGCGAGTATAGGTTGTATTTCGTAACTCTTCATAAGGCTTCGATTATACACGGTTGCTGCGCGTTGACGCCTCGCTCCTGGTCACAAGAGATAAATGCTAGCACGAAGCAAGGTAGTCACTGCGGCTTCGCTTCCCCGGTTTACGCATTACCTGACAAAAATCGACTCTCATCCCTAAGACAAATAAACGGCCTAAAAACCATCTTAAAGCGGATAATCGCGAAACCATGCATGCTGGAATTGTTTATTGAACCGGGCTCTGAAAAACGCGATTGAGCCACCATCGACGGCCTATTGTAGAGAGCCCCCAGAACGCGTCATGCTCGCTCGTTCACGCTGCTATTTATTCTGCGCGGCCTTAACGGCATCAAGCACCTCCCGAGCACTCTGAGGAATCGGTGTGCCCGGACCGAATACGCACTTGACCCCCGACTGGAACAGGAACTCGTAATCCTGCTTCGGAATCACTCCTCCAGCGATCACTACAATATCGGTAGCGCCTTGTTTTTTCAGTTCTTCCACTAGTTGGGGAACCAGCGTCTTATGTCCCGCTGCGAGAGAGGATGTGCCAACAACATGCACATCGTTCTCTATGGCCTGGCGAGCGACCTCCTCAGGCGTTGAAAACATAGGGGAAAGATCGATATCAAAACCAACATCGGCAAAAGCGGTGGCCACTACTTTGGCACCCCGGTCATGTCCATCCTGCCCCATTTTGCAAACCAGCATGCGTGGGCGTCGACCGTTTTCTTCAACAAACATATCAATTTCTGCGCTAATACCACGCCATGAATCGTCTTTATCAAAGGCAGCTCCGTAAACACCGGAAACGGTTTGCGCTTTGGCCTGGAAGCGTCCAAATTCTTTTTCCATTGCAAAAGAAACCTCTCCTACGGTGGCACGACGCCGAGTCGCCTCCACGGCTAATGCCAGCAGGTTACCGGACCCGGAAGCAGCACACTGTCGTATTTCTTCCAGAACCGTTTCAACCGCTTTCTCGTCGCGACTAGAGCGAATTGACTCCAGCCGCTCCAGTTGCGCGGTGCGCACTGCGTCATTGTCGATCTCGAGTATTTCTACGTCATCCTCTTCCGCTAACTGATACTTATTCACCCCCACAATAACATCATCGCCGCGATCGATGCGCGCTTGTTTTTTTGCTGCAGCCTCTTCGATACGCAACTTGGGCATACCCGTCTCGATCGCCTTGGCCATACCGCCAGCCGCCTCTACTTCCTCTATCAATTCCCACGCTTTGTCCGCAATCTCCTGAGTTAGACTTTCCATGAGATATGAGCCGCCCCAGGGATCAACCACCTTGGTTATCCCTGTTTCTTCTTGAATAATAAGCTGTGTATTCCGTGCAATACGTGCAGAAAATTCTGTTGGCAGTGCGATTGCTTCATCGAGCGCATTGGTATGCAAAGACTGGGTGCCACCAAATACAGCAGCCATGGCTTCAACGGTGGTACGTACGACGTTATTGTATGGATCCTGCTCAGTCAATGACCAGCCAGATGTCTGACTGTGCGTGCGCAGCATAGAACTTTTGGGGTTCTGTGGATTGAATTCACCTACGATACGCGTCCATAACAACCGGGCCGCACGCATCTTGGCAATTTCCATATAAAAGTTCATGCCAATGCCCCAGAAGAAGGACAGGCGTGGTGCGAAATCATCGATACCAAGACCCGCATTCACAGCCGTGCGGATATACTCCTTGCCATCTGCCAGCGTGTAAGCCAGCTCCAGCGCCGCGTTAGCGCCCGCCTCTTGTATATGGTAGCCGGAAATCGAGATAGTGTTGAAGCGGGGCATGTGTTCTGAACAGTAAGCAATAATGTCGCCAATAATTTTCATACTCGGCGCTGGCGGATAAATATAGGTATTTCTTACCATGAATTCCTTGAGGATGTCGTTCTGAATGGTGCCCGCAAGATCTTTCTGCGCAACTCCCTGCTCTTCAGCCGCCACGATATAGCCGGCAAGCACCGGCAGTACCGCGCCATTCATCGTCATGGACACAGACACCTCATCGAGCGGTATTTCATCGAACAGGATTTTCATATCCTCGACAGAATCGATAGCGACGCCAGCCTTGCCAACGTCGCCGGTGACGCGAGGATGATCTGAGTCGTAACCCCGGTGCGTCGCAAGATCGAAGGCAACCGAAATACCCTGACCGCCCGCTGCGAGGGCTTTACGGTAAAATGCATTAGACTCCTCTGCCGTCGAAAATCCTGCGTATTGCCTGATTGTCCACGGACGCCCAGCGTACATGGTTGCCTGGGGGCCACGAATGTAGGGTGACATGCCCGGCATCGTATCCGTGTATTCAAGCGCCTCGGTATCTGCTTCGGTGTAAAGCGCCTTTACCGGAATCCCTTCGGCGGTTTGCCAGGTCAACTCGTCCGGGCTCCTTCCCTTGAGTTGTTTCGTGGCTAGCTCAGCCCATTCGGCGGTGGTGGCCTTGGATTTATCGTAGATATCTTTGCTCATTCGGTGTACCCCAAAAAAGGTATTAAGCGCTAAAAGTGCGCCGCCCTCAGGCGCCAGTGCGCGCCGAGGCGCACTCTTTGAATGCAGAAAGGCGAAACGCCACAGCCTTTCTAGTGACTGTCTCCAGACGGCTGATTGATTTCTATTAGCACGCCATCACAACTTTTGGGGTGGATGAAAATCACCATCGAATCGTGAGCGCCACGCGAGGGTTTTTCAGAGAGGAACTGGTAACCCTTCTCGCGCAAGCGCTGCACGTCTGCTTCAATATCATCCGAGCGAAAACAGAGGTGGTGCAATCCGCCGCCCTTTTTCTCCAAAAAAGTCTTTACGGGACCCTCACCGTTCAAAGGGTGGATCAACTCGATATTCGTTGGTGGCAAGGGAATGAACGCCGCTTTGGTCTTAGCCTCCACTACATCTTCTGTGCCTCCCAGATCGAGACCGAAATCCTCACAAAAACGCGCAATCGCCTTTTCGAGATCCGGCACGGCAACCGCTATATGATCGAGCGCTGTAATCATACCCTGTATCCTCTACAACTGAGCCAAAAACTGGCTGGTTACTTTCTTCCGACGAGCCGCTTGCTCTTCGGGTTTTATGTCCACCAACACCTCATCAGGCTCAATCTTGAAGATAGGCTGCCCCTTACTGATAATTGTGCCGTCCGACTCTACAAGCACCTCTTTGATCGTACCTGAAAATGGCGCATACACTTTATTAAACATTTTCATCACCTCAACGATGAACAGCGGGTCTCCTGCTTCAAAGTGATCGCCCTTGCTTACGTAAACCTCATGCTCTGGAGTTTCGCGGGAATAAAACATACCGCCACTCTCCGCAAGAATTTCGTCCGAATTAGCCACTGGCGGCGGCACCAGCACCTTGGCCA
>CAJQQW010000234.1 GCA_905480565.1 uncultured Halioglobus sp.
GGGCGGCGGTGCTGGTTGCACCGGTAGTGGACAGAGCATAAACAGAGGCACCGTGGGCTGAGGGCCGCCGGAACGCGTCAGCATGGATGGAAACGAACAGGTCTGCCTGGCGCTTGCGCGCGAGCTCTCTGCGCCCCTTGAGACTGACGTAATAATCACCGCTGCGAACGAGCGTGGGGCGAAAACCCTTGTCCGCCTCCAGCAGGGCGAATAATTCCCGGGAGATAGCCAGCACAATGTCCTTCTCGCGAACCCGGGAGGGGCCGATCGCGCCCGGATCCTCTCCCCCGTGTCCCGCATCAATAGCAATTATGAGGTCCCGCTTCCCGGCAGCATCTACCTGCTTCTTGACCTCGACAGGGCGCGCCTGCTTATCGTAAAGGTCAAGCACGAGGCGATCGCCGGCCTGTTCATTGGCGCGGAGGTCAAAACTGCGAGGATCAACCTCGGCACTGACCTCGAGCACAACACGCAAATCATCACCATCGCGTATGCCAGAACGGATGGCGGTCACCGGCGTTTTTCCCAGATTCAGTTGGGTCAAGTCAGCACCCAGAGTGGCCTCGCGAAGGTCTACCACGATGCGTCGCGGATTGGATAATACAATCAGTGAATGCTCGGTCGCGCCGGAGAGATCAAAAACAATACGCGTGTGGTCAGGTGCTCGCCACAGACGCACATCGTGCACCTCTACCGCCCACACTGAAGGGCAAACCAGCAAAAAAAGGGCCACCCAGATCCAACACGCCCTGCCCATAGCACTCCCGCTGACCCATTACTGTTTTTATAGACCCGACGTCTAGTCGTCGAGCTGCACTCGCAGCCGAGCCATTACCCGCTCACCTCGCTCGGACCTGGCGTCATAACCCAAGCGACGCCCCGGTTCGTCGCGATCAATGGTAATCACTAAATCTGCCGAGGGCAAAGCACCTTCGCCCCGCTGGGGCCATTCCACCAGGCAAATGGAAAAATCACCAAAATAATCCCGGATACCAATAAATTCCAGCTCCTCTGGATCGCCCAGCCGATAGAGGTCGAAGTGGAAAACCTGATAAGCCTGCAGCTCGTAGGGCTCGACCAGGGTATAGGTAGGACTCTTTACAGCACCGCAATGGCCAAGTTGCTGGATGAATCCGCGACTGAACGTTGTCTTACCCATGCCCAGGCCGCCCTGCAGGTAAACGACCAGCCCGTTCTCTGCGGCACGCGCCAATGCAGCGCCGTGCGCCACCAGAGCGGGTTCGTCAACAGCCGTTTGCGCAAAGCCTGTCATCAGCCCAGCAAAGCTCGGAGGCGCGGCAGCAAGTCCGTCGCCAGCAGCCCTCGCTGACCTTCCTCGGCCGCGATATCTGCCGCGGCACCGTGCAGACAGGTGCCGAGTGCGGCCGCTTCAATGGCGGTGAGACCCTGCGCCCATAACGAACCAATCACACCGCTTAACACATCCCCCATACCACCGCTTGCCATACCGGGATTACCGTAGTCGCTCAACAGCGTCTGTTCGCGATCAGCGATCAGGCTGCCATTACCCTTTAACACCACCGTGGCCGCATAGCGCGCCTGCAGCTCCTCTATCGCGGCAAAGCGGTCAGCCTGAACGACGGCAGCCGTTGTGCCAAGTAGACGGGCCGCCTCGCCCGGGTGTGGCGTCATGATCCGCGCACCCGCCCCAGGATCTTCCACAACTCCCTTGGCGCGCATGGTCAGTGCATCGGCATCCAACAGGACCGGCTTACCACTCGCCAGCGATCTGTGCAGTAACTGTCTCGACCAGGCCGAGTCGCCAAGACCAGGGCCAGCCACCAGCACATCAGCCGCCTCCAGCAGGGGCGTAAATTCCTCATCAGAAGAAACTCCGCGGGACATGGCCTCCGGAGCGCGCGCCACCAGCGCCGCAACATGCTCAGGACGCGTCGCTATGCTCACCAACCCCGCGCCACATCGCAATGCGGCCTCCGCAGCCATCGCGGCAGCACCCGCCATGCCATAATCGCCACCCACAACCAGCACAGTACCGCAGTGGCCTTTGTGGGTGGTTAACAGGCGCGGCGGCAATCGCTCCAGCAGCACGGCGAGATCCAGCCTTGCACAGTTGACGCTCGTCGATTCGTAAACGCTGGCAGGCACTTCCAGGTCGGCAAACTGCACCGCTCCGGCATATTCCGGCGCCTCGAAAGTGAACAAGCCGCGCTTCATGCCGATAAACGTTACCGTCAAATCCGCCCTCACGGCATCGCCGAGCAGTCTACCTGTGTCACTGCAAATACCCGAGGGAATATCAATCGCCAGCACCGGCAAGTGACTGCCATTGATGCTCGAGATAACTGTCGGATACTCACCTCGCAAAGCGCCTTCCTGGCCGGTTCCTAGCATGGCGTCCACGAGCACACCGTCGGTGGGCATTTCGTGTTGGTCTAAGGAACAAACCGTCACACCGTTGGCCATCGCCTGTTGCCGTGCCATCAGGGCATCGCCGGTAATTTTGCTGCTATCACCCAACTGCACCACTGTGGCACCAAGGCCACGCTTGTGCGCGAGGTCGGCCAAAAGGTAACCGTCGCCGCCGTTGTTACCCGTTCCACAGAATACTGTTATGGCGTCAGTTTCAGGCCATAGCTCAAGCAAATAACGAAAGGCCACGGCGGCCGCACGGGCCATTAGGGTAACGCCGGCGATACCGTGCTCATGGATGGCACATTGATCGAGGGCGCGAGTTTGTGCTGCGGTATAAAGCGCTTCAGTTCCCAACATATTCCAGTCCGCGATTGATGATGGCCGGCCATTTCACGCCGTACCTCTCCGGCTAGGATAACAGGCCTTATTCAGGTGAACAGCCACTCCTCTGCGCAAGGAGCACAAGGCAGGCAAACCTTTCATGCACGCTGCACCCGAATTAAGCAGCGCAGAGTGAGATAGGTTCTGTCAAAATAGTGCTCAGAGACAAACCGCGGGGCGATCAGAATTGCAGAAAACGCCAACAGAACAGGAGCTGCAGGCACTGTCGTCGGATATCAGGCGATGGGCCAGTGAACTGGGATTCCAGCAAACTGGCATTACCCACGTGAAGCTGGACAAACACGAACGTTACCTGCAGAAGTGGCTGGACGCCGGCTTCCACGGTGACATGGACTACATGGCGCGCCACGGCAGCAAACGCGCGAGGCCAGACGAACTGATCCCAGGAACACTTCGCGTAATCTCGCTGCGAATGGATTATCTCACTGATGACACCAGAGCGCTTGACGTACTGGAGTCGCCGGAGTCCGGCTATATTTCACGCTACACTCTCGGGCGTGACTATCACAAGCTGATCCGCAAGCGGCTTTCCCAACTCGCCACGCGCATTGAAGAAGCAGTGGGCGGTGGCGCCTACCGCGCCTTTGTCGATAGCGCGCCAGTGCTGGAACGCGCCATCGCCCAACAGGCCGGCCTTGGCTGGATCGCTAAAAATACAATGCTTATCAACAAGGACGCCGGCTCCTGGTTTTTTCTCGGGGAAATCTACACAGACCTGCCCCTGCCCATTGACACACCGCACAGCGAGAAGCACTGCGGCACGTGCACCACCTGCCTTGATATCTGCCCGACACAGGCATTTACAGGACCCTTCCAGCTGGACGCGAGGAAATGTATTTCCTATCTGACAATCGAGCACAAGGGCAGCATCGACCCAGCGCTGAGACCCATGATAGGGAATCGCGTATTCGGTTGTGACGATTGCCAGTTATGCTGCCCCTGGAATAAGTTTGCACGTCACACTGACGAACCGGACTTTCGCCCCCGACATGGCCTGTCGAATACAGAGCTCACGGACTTATTGCTATGGGATGAAGACACATTCCTTGCAAAGACCGCCGGCTCCGCCATTCGCCGCATCGGCTATGAACGCTGGCTACGCAATGTCGCCATAGCGCTGGGCAACGCGCCGTCTTCCGAGCGCGTTATACAGGCACTGCGCCAACGGGAGCACCACTCTTCTTCCCTGGTCCGCGAACATATTGCCTGGGCTCTTGATCAGCATGGCATCACTGCAACCTGAGGAAATGCTCGCGGTAGTAACGCATTTCGCTAATCGATTCACGAATATCATCGAGCGCCAGGTGGGAGGCCGACTTGGAAATACCTGGCGCGAGCTCAGGCCGCCAGCGCAGCATCAATATCTTCAGCGTGCTCACGTCCAAATTACGATAATGGAAATAAGCCTCCAATCCCGGCATGTGGCGCGCCATAAAACGCCTGTCCTGGCAGATTGAGTTGCCGCACATAGGAGACGCTCCCGCTGGAACCCATTGTTCTAGGAAGGCGACCGTGTCGCGCTCCGCCTGCGCCTCATCGATGTCACTGGCGCGCACACGAGCCACCAGGCCAGACTGGTTATGATGCCTTGTATTCCACTCGTCCATGCCATCCAGCCGGCTATCCGGCTGGTGCACGGCAATAACAGGTCCTTCCGCGAGGGTGTTCAACAAACTATCAGTGACGATCGTAGCGATTTCAATAACAACATCGCGTTCCGGATCGAGGCCAGTCATTTCCATGTCAACCCAGATGAGATTATTGGCATCCTGCATACGGTTCCCGTCCTGCGCGCTATATGAGGCGCGCAGTGTAACAAATTGCCTCGACAGACCAAGACTGCCACCCAATAATGGGGGCATGAGTAAACGTAAACTGAGCCGGCAGCAGGCCTGGCGAGTGGAAAAAATTCAGGAGGAGCGCGCCAAACGCGCCGCAAGGCGTGACGAGGCCGCACAAGGTGCGCTGTCGGGTGGGGAACTCGGGCCCGAGCAGGACGGGCTTATCGTAGCCCATTACGGCACGCAGGTCGCGGTGGAGTCGATACCGGGCTCGAGTCGCCGCTGCCATCTGCGAGCCAATCTGGAAGGGCTGGTTACCGGTGACAATGTAATCTGGCGTGAGGGGGATCCCTTCGGCGTCGTTGTGGCTCAGCGGGCAAGAAGCAGCGAGCTTTGCCGGCCGGATTCCTACGGTAAGCTGAAGCCAGTCGCTGCCAATATCGACAGGATTATGCTGGTCGTAGCGCCCTACCCCGAACCCCATGCAAATTTAATTGACCGTTACCTGGTTGCAGCCGACGCGGTCGGCATAGAACCGGTAATCCTGCTAAACAAAATCGACCTGCTCGTGCAGGATGCAGCCAGAGGGGAAAGTATTCACAGCATGCTCAGCGTCTACCAGGACCTGGGCTACCAAATCATTCACACCTCCGTTAAAACCGGAGGAACGGACGCTCTCCATTGCGCTCTGGAAGAACACACCAGCGTCTTCGTCGGGCAATCTGGTGTCGGCAAATCATCATTGGTGAATGCCTTGCTGCCGGGCGCGCAGATGCCGGTAGGACCACTGTCAGAAAACACGCAAAAGGGCACTCATACCACTACCACCGCACAATTGCTGCACCTGCAATGTGGCGGCTCACTGATAGACTCTCCCGGAGTGCGCGAGTTCGGCTTATGGCACATGACCAGAGAACAAGTAGAGCAGGGTTTCCGTGAATTTCAGCCATTCATAGGGCACTGCAAATTCCGTGACTGCCAGCACGAGGGCGAACCGGGATGCACCATCCTGCAATCCGTCACGGCAGGCAATATCAGCGCACAGCGGTTGCAGAGTTATCGACGGATCGTTAGCAGCCTGGAGGACAGTCGCCAATAGCCCAATGCAGTGTCAGACCCTTGTGCCGAAACCCTCACCCACTCGCGTCATCACTCCGGGAGCATAGCGTTCATCAAACTCCATTACCCCCTCAGGGAACAGCAGAATCACCGTAGAACCGAGGTAAAAGCGTCCCATCTCTTCACCTTTGGCCAGCGAGACCTCTGCAGGGAGATTCACATGATCCACCAACTGGCGTCGCCGTTGCGGCGGCGCTACACGACCCGCCCAAACCGTTTCGATGCCCGCCACCACCATGGCACCGACCAGCACCATTGCCATGGGACCGAAGTCCGTCTCAAAGTAGCAGACCAGGCGCTCGTTACGCGCAAACAGCCGCTCCACGTTGTCAGCGGTAACACCGTTCACCGAGAACAACTGGCCGGGAACATAGCAACTCGCCGTTAACTGCCCCGCCACGGGCATATGTACGCGGTGGTAATCCCTTGGCGACAGGTAGATAGTCGCGAACCGGCCGCCGCGAAACGCTGCTCCACGGCTCAAATCTCCGCCCAAGAGGTCGGTCACCGTATAATCACGACCCTTGGCCTGTAAAAGCCGCCCCTCAACAATGTCACCTATCTGACTGACCGCCCCATCAGCAGGGCAAACAAGATCTGCGCTCGCGAGCGGTCGCACGCCCTCTCGCAGGGGACGCGTGAAGAACTCGTTAAAACAGGCGTAATGTCGGTACTCTGGCTCCTGCGCCTCTGACATGTCCACATCAAAGGCACGTATAAAACGATGGATGGCAAAGTCTTTCAACCAGACCGGATGACGCCACTCGGCCAGAGCACCGGTAAAGCGAGACAAGAGATGTTGCGGCGCCAGCGCCTGAAACAAGACAAATAGTTTTTCCATGGGGCACAGTGTAACCGCAAACCGCCGTTAAGGGGTGATCGTTTGTGCCGCAGGGGCAAGCGCATTCATGGATTTTTCTGCGCACTACGCGCGCGCGCAGACGGAACCGAAGCGCACAACTTCACACACTCCGACGCCTGTCCCGGAACGCTATCGCTACAGGTTCTCCTCAGCAAAGGCGGCCAGGCGTGAACGCACGATACCGTTCACGTGCATGATGCCCGCGTGGGGATAGCCCTTGGTTTTTTCTACCAGGTAAGTGAGCCCAGAGGTCAGCGGTGAAATATACTTGTTGTCTATTTGAGCCAGGTTGCCGAGCACCACAATCTTGGAATCGGCCCCGACGCGACTAATCACCGACTTGAGCTGAAACTGGGTCAATCCCTGGGCCTCGTCAATCACGATATAGGCATTATTGAACGAGCGCCCGCGCATAAAGTTCAGCGACTTGAACTGGATATTAGCCCGTTCTTTAACGTAGGTAATACTGCCATGACACGATTCATCCGTGCCGTGCAATACCTCCAGATTATCGTCAAATGCGGCGAGCCAAGGCGCCATTTTCTCTTCCTCTGTGCCCGGCAGAAAGCCAATATCCTCTGCGATCGGAGGGGTCGAGCGCGCCACAATCAATTTACTGTACTTGTTTTGCTCGAGGATCGCGTGCAGGCCATAAGCGAGCGCCAGCAGTGTTTTTCCCGACCCGGCAGGGCCGGTCATCACCGTCATGTCCACGCTATCATTATCCAGCAGAGACATCGCCATTGCCTGCTCCAGATTGCGCGGTGACAAACCCCAGAAACGCTTGTGCATAAGATTGTCACGGGAATCACAACGCAGATAGACAAAGTCCCTGTCCACGCGCTGCACAAAGGCAATGAATTCCTGATCGTCGTGCACGAACATATTAGGATATGCCTGTGGCAGCGACTTGCGCGGAATCCGGTGCAGCGTACAGTTGCCCTCTCGCAGCGTATCGACTTCGCTGATCATGGACCAAAAATCTCCCTCTACATGCTCATAACCCCGCGCAAGCAGATCGATATCATCGAGAACCCTGTCGCGCCTGTAGTCCTCAACGTGTATCAGGCCAGAACCTTTTGCCTTGATTCGCATGTTGATGTCCTTGGTCACCAGGCAGACGAACTCAGCGGGGTTTTCTGCCTGCAGGCTCAAGGCCACATTGATTATGCGATTGTCATTTGCCTGATCTTGCGTGCCGTCGAGATAGGGCACATCGGCGTCGCCAATCAGGCGCTGGTCAGGGTATATCGCAAGTGTTCCCCGGGGCACATCCTCAGGCGTTGAACCGGGCACGGGCACGCCGGCCTGAATATCTTGCGGTGATGCGTTATCGACGACCTTATCAATCATCTGTATTGCGATACGCGCTTCACGACTGACGGTCTTGTCGCGGCGATCCTTGATGTGATCGAGCTCTTCCAGAACGGTCATCGGAATGACCACGTGATGTTGTTTGAAGGCAGCTACCGCCGTCGGGTCGTGCAGTAATACGTTGGTATCCAGTACATATGTCTTTTTGACAACAGCTTTGAGTGAGGTGGTTTTTTCTACACGCAGCGTAGAATCTCGGTCCATAAAGAATTCCTCTCGGTGAGTTTCAAGGGGGCACAACAATCTCTCAGCCGCTTTAACGACTGGGAGGAATAAGACACGACGGACAAAGCTATTTTCGAAGGCATTGTGGGGGCGCGAGAAACCCACCCCAGTGAATGACACTCACTGGTGAGATGACGGCACTTTGCGTTCAACTCCGGAACAGCTGTGTTGATAAGGCAGCCCGGCGTCTGACAATTATTCAAATCCACATCCCGGCGGCATGCAACCGCAATGATTTGATTATTGGACTGGCTGCGGCGCACTGTCAAGGCATCGCGGGAAATTCGCAAAGCTTTGTGTCATTCCATCATAACTCACTGACAGCAGCTTAGAATTGAGCTACGATAGTCCGTTGATTCCCTCATACTTACCCCGCTTAATGCTTACTCAGGATAATCTCACTCAGCTTACAGATCTGAAAAACCAGATGGAGGCTGCGAAGGAACGCGCCGAAGCCGTTGTCAAAGGGACTCAAGCCCGGTACGGATTCGCCGTACTAGACGATGGCCGTGAAGTGTTCATTCCTCCGCAAGAAATGCTCAAGGTTTTTCCGAACGATCGGGTACAAATCTGTATACGTCCCACCAAGGACAACAAAACCATTGCGGATATCGAGAAGCTGATTGACAGTCCCGTTCAAGAATTCACGGGGCGCTGCGTCCGCAAGGGCAAGGCCGTTTTCGTCGTGCCGGATCTGCCCCAGTTCAGCCGCTGGCTATTCCTTCCTGCGCAGGCCCGCAATGGCGCAAAGGAGGGTGACTTCCTGCGCTGCGCGATACTTCGCCACCCTATTCGAGACGGCAAACCGCAGGCCAAGGTCCTGTCGGTTCTGGGCGATGAAACTACACCCGGGATTGAAATCCTCTACAGCATCAGCAAGCACCATCTGCCCAACCAGTGGGGCAAGGGCAGCCTCAATGACATTGAAAAAAGCCTCGCAGAACACCCTTGCGAGACGACGCTTGATCGACGGGACTTGACTGATCTCGAGTTCGTCACAATAGATGCGGCAAAAACACAGGACATTGACGACGCGCTCTATGCTGAAATCAGTGACGACGGGTGGACACTATTTGTCGCCATTGCCGACCCGACAGCCTATGTGAACACCTCATCGAGGCTTTACAAAGACATAGCTCAGCGCGCCACCTCCGTCTATTTCCATGGTGAGGTCCTGCCAATGCTCCCCGAAATACTCTCGCAAGAAACCTGCGCCCTTTCCGAGGGTGCGGACCGGCCGGCGCTGGTGTGCAAGATCTCCGTGAGCGACGCTGGAGAGGTCGGTGAGTTTGAGTTTATTGAGGCCACCGTGCGTTCGCGAGCCAAGCTGTCTTACTATGCAGTCGACCGCTACCTCAATGGGCAGTATGACGAGTTAATGAGCCACGCTACTCCTCTTGAATCTCTCTATCAGGTGTATCGAGCACTGCGCAGCTGCCGCGAGCAGAAAAACCTGCTTATGGATGACAGACAGGAGTTTCGATGGATTCTCAATGACAACAAACAGATCGAGACTATCGAGACCGCGGAGAAATTACTCTCCCAAAAGCTGGTCGAGGAATGTATGGTTGCGACGAATCGGTGTGCGGCGCAATTTTTAGCGGCAAACGAGACAACCGGACCTTTCATCGCCCACCCGGGATTTCGCTCGGACCGACGGGAGGAATTGAAAAAATTTCTCGAAATGCACGCGCCCGATCTCACTGAACTGGATCCGGACACCGTGCAAGGCTACCGCGACATCATAAAGGGGCTCTCTGCTGAAGGACGAAAACTGCCTTTACGCACCATGGCGAACAGGCTTCTAACCCGCGCGACAGTGACAACAGAGCACTCACCCCACATGGGTATGGCCCTGGACTGTTACACCAACTGCACCTCACCCCTGCGCAAATACGTCGACTTTCTGGTGCACCTTCAGATCAAGGCCATACTGAACAAAAAAGAACCGGCTGAAAATGTTGGGGAAGAGCTGTTAAAGGGACTGAGAAACCGCATCGCCGCAAGCCGTGAAGCGACCATGGAAACTGATCGTTGGTTAGCGGGGAACTACCTCAAGCGGCTTACCCAGGACGGCGGCGTGACTTTTAAAGCGATAGTCTCCCACGTGACCAGCAGCGGATTCACTGCACGCCTGACACAAAACGGACTGACCGGTTTTGTAGATCTGCGCAAAGATCCTGAAAAATTCAGCTACGATAAATGGACTGCCAGCCTGACCAGCACCACTCGCCGCTTTCAAATCGAACAGGAAGTAGAGCTCACATTAACAGGACTTGATGAAGACATTAGGAATCAGGCGCTGTTTGCCCCAGTCCCGGGCTGCGGCCTGAAAAATGCGGCCAAACCCGCCACACAGGACGCTACTTCCTAGATACCTGAAAGCGTGAAACCTCGGCGGTAGCGCCCCCTGTAACTGACCTATGCGTATGCTTCGCCATCTGCCCCCTGACCAGAGATACAAGTTGAATCATCTCTCGAACGCCGAGATTGCGCAGGTACTCACCCATCTGCGGGTAGGTATCACACCACACATCGGGGTTTACCACTCGCAGGGTCTCAATGATTTCTATTTCGCCGTCAGAGAAATCGGAATCTCCGAAAATCAACTTGGTAAAGGTATCGACTACCGTCATCTCGTTGGTACAGTCCATGCCGCCATCTTTATAGGATCGTCGCACTGACATTCACCCCTGCTAACAAGGCCGTTGCACACCTAATCAGTATGGACGACCCATGCGCGACCCCACCCCTCATTTTGGGGAATTTTGCGCAGATATCGCAGGAAAACGCCGAAAACGCCCAATATGGGGCAATCGGTCCACGCCGCTCGCCGGACTGTCAAAAGACGCTATGGCCCGGTGTTCGAGGGAAAGGTATCGCGTCTCGCACGTTTTCCATACCGGTCACATAGTTCAGCAGTCGCTCGAAACCCAGGCCAAAGCCTGCATGCGGTACGGTGCCATAGCGACGCAGATCCCGATACCACCACAATTCCTCGTGCAGTGGCGCATCCATACGCGCGTCCAGCACATCCAGCCGCTCCTCTCGTTGACTGCCACCAATAATCTCACCCATGCCCGGAGCCAACACATCCATGGCGGCAACGGTCCTGCCGTCATCGTTTAGCCGC
>CAJQQW010000235.1 GCA_905480565.1 uncultured Halioglobus sp.
GGTGCCACCATGAGGCTCGCTAGCGCCAATCGCAGACCTGCGTAGAAATCCTGTTGGTCGTTTGCTATCCGATCCGCCGCCCGTAGCCGACCGTCGAGGTCTGCATCTGTCAAGGGACGCCGCAATAAGCCTCGTCCGAAAACTTCGAGGACCTGACGGGTGCACGCCTCGTCGGCAGCGTCGAAAAATTGCGGTTGGCAGGGCAGGATTGTGTCACGATTGTCGGGTGATACGACCTGGCCGGCAATGTTGCGCGCCATGGCCTCATACTGCTCAAAGCCACTGGGTGTTACTGATACAAGCGAGGCGCCCATTGCATTGAGTCCGTTGCGGCGGCTGTCTGGCTCAAAGCGCCCTGCTACGTCGATAGACGGACCAAAGGTATCCTTGATGACATTGCTATATTGCTCCGCCGTGAGGCGGCGCATTGCGACGGGGCCGCCTGTAGCATCGGTGGCTGTATTGTCGCAGCCAAGCAGCGAGATGAGACAAGCGCCGATAACGGCTTGAAGGGCTTTACGCATAACAAAGCTCCACGACTGGACGTATGATGTTATCGTGAAACGAGACCTGTCGCGTATAAGAAGTTATCCTGTCGCACCTATTGTCTTCAAGCCGTATTTTGGCAGTGGAACTGACGGTTACGAAAGCGAGGCGCAAAATCAATAACTTAGGAAAATCCCGGATATTTCACAGGGTTTTTGCGACTATGATTTACTTCGCGCCAAAGGCGCCCTTGACCTCGTCGCTGACTTTCTTGGTAAAAACTGCCCCTGAGAGAAAACAATGACCGCAGATACTGTTCGCATTCATCACTATAGCCTCGCCGGTCCGCAGGAGGTGCTGGATGTTGTTGCCGAGTTTTATCACAAGGTGCTAGGACTTGAAAAAGGCTTTCGTCCGGAGTTTGGCGGCATCGGAGGATACTGGCTTTATGCGGGAGACGAGCCAATTCTGCACCTCGTCGAGGACCCAGGTCGCTGCAGCGAAAAAGCGGGTTATTTCGACCATGTGGCGCTGCGTTGTGCCGACCTGCAGGGCGTGCGTGCGCGGTTGACGCAGCACGGCATACCCTACGCCGAGTTGTCATCGGAGGAGTTGAGCCAGCTGCAAATTTTCGTGACGGATCCCGCGGGAACTTCCGTCGAATTAAATTTCCAACTTTAAAAACATACCGTTTCCTGTCCGCGCGCCTAATCTCTGGTGCGCGATTACGACGGGTCGACGTCTATCGCTATCAGTAGCTCATCGATCGACACCTGCGTGCCGGCGGCAATCGCAACCTGGCTTACCTTGCCGGCGACCTCTGCGACAATCTCGTAGTGCATTTTCATGGCCTCCAGAACGGCGAGCGGCTGGCCAACGCTAACCTCGTCACCCAAAGCGACTCGCACCTCCTGCAGCATGCCATGCATGGGAGCGACCACGCTGCCGCTGCCACCGGCGGTAATCTCGCTCCCTTCCACTTGGACCAAATCCCGGTAAGCCGCCGTGCGCCCATCAATAGAGACATACAAGCAGGTTTTATCTGCCCGATAATAACGCATGGCGTGGCGCCGATTATCGATAAGTACATCCGAGTGTGTCTCTCCGACAGACAACAGAGTAATTAATACTTCCTCCTGATTACCGGTCACCCGGTAGCATTGTTGATCCAGTGGCGAGATGGACAAGTCATGATCTTGTTCGCCGTGCTGATAGTGTTTGCGGTAAACCAGCGGACTGGCGCTGGACCAGTCGCGCAATTGCGGTGCTACCAGCACGCTGCGGTCATGCAAGTCGCGGAACTGTAATTCGACCTCCAGTACCGCAGCGGCCGCGCTCTCCGCCAGAGAGGGAGGGCGAGCGGCCAGCTCATCTTCTGTAAATTCCTCCTCAATGAAAGCGGTTGTGGCCTGTCCTGCGACGAAGCGTGGTTTTTCCAGGCAAGCCAACAGGAAGTCCCGGTTGTGCGTTGGCCCGAACAATACGGTATTCCGAAGAGCCTCCACAAGGCGAAGGCGTGCCGTCTCGCGATTGGGTCCTGTGGCTATAATTTTTGCCACCATGGGATCGTAAAAAGGAGAGATATCCTGTCCGCTGCGTATGCCATCGTCAACGCGTATTCCTGTGCCGGAAGGAGGCGACCACAGTGCAACAGGACCTGCCGTGGGCAAGAACTCCTGAGCAGGATCTTCAGTATAAAGTCGCACTTCGATGGCGTGTCCGGAGAGTGTGACGTCCGACTGCGAAAAACCCAGCGGTTCGCCTTGCGCAACTTGTAATTGCAGGGCGACGAGATCGCGTCCTGTAATGAACTCGGTGACAGGGTGTTCCACTTGCAGTCGTGTATTCATCTCTAAAAAATAAAAGGCGCCGTGTTCATCGAGCAAAAACTCCACGGTGCCTGCCCCCTGGTAGTTGATACTGCGGGCGGCAGCAACGGCGGCGGCACCCATTGCTTCGCGCAGAGTGTCAGTCATGACAGGGCAGGGCGCCTCCTCCACTACTTTCTGATGACGGCGCTGTACGGAGCAGTCCCGCTCTCCGAGGTGAACGATATTACCTTGGCTATCACCAAATACTTGCACCTCCACGTGGCGTGGCCGCACAATTGCTTTCTCCAGGATGAGTTCATCGTCTCCAAAGGCGGAGAGAGCCTCCGCGCGGGCCAGCTCGATGGCGCGAGCCATTTCGTTCCTGTGCTCGACCAATCGCATGCCTCGTCCGCCCCCCCCTGCTGAGGCTTTCACCATTATGGGCAGATCAATTTTCGATCCCTCTGCCAGCAATCGGTCATTGTCTTGTTGTTCTCCCTCGTAACCAGGCACACAAGGTACCGCGGCGGCAATCATGCGCCGCTTGGCCTCTGCCTTGTTACCCATGAGGCGAATCGCCTCCGGATTCGGTCCGATAAAGACGAGCCCAGCCGATTCACAGGCTGCAGCGAACATTGCGTTTTCGCTTAAAAATCCGTACCCCGGATGAACAGCCCCAGCCCCACTGGTTTTGGCTGCCATGACCATGTTATCGGCCAAGAGGTAGGATTCGTTTGCCGGTCCGGGCCCGATCCGGATCGCATCGTCTGCCATTACTACATGGGGAGAGCTTGCATCGGCATCGGAGTAGACGGCGATGGTGCGATACCCCTGCTCCCGCGCCGAGCGAATTACGCGACACGCAATTTCCCCACGGTTGGCGACCAGAACGCTGGTAAAGCGATCCACAGATTTACTCATCGGCCCATCTCGGTTTGCGTTTTTCGATAAAGGCCGAGACACCTTCCCGGCCCTCCTCGCTGAGCATGCAGTCGGCGAAACCCCGAGCCGCGAAATCCAGCACGTGAGACCTCGGTTGCCGGGTAGATTCAAATATGATGTTTTTGGTTACAGCGTTTGCTCCGGGTGCACACAATGCTATTTGCGCGAGCACTTCATCGCAGATTCTCTCCATGTCTGCGGTGTCCTCCGCGACTAGGTGTCCGATACCGAACTGGACGGCATCTTTACCCTCGAAACGAGCACCGGTGAGCATGAGTCGTCGCGCTGTCGTGAGCCCTACACGTTCAGTGACAAACGGTGCGATCTGTGCAGGAGGTATGCCGAGACTGGTTTCAGAGAGACGAAATTTTGCCTTCCGGGTTACTATGGTGACATCGCCCGCGCAGCAAAGTCCGAGGCCGCCGCCGATGGCGGCGCCTTCTACCAGCATAATCACCGTCTGCCGCTGCTCATTCAGTTTGATCATCAGGTCGCCGAACATCCGGTTTGCTTTCGCCACATCATCGGCGCTGGGCGGCACATCCTGCAGACCTGATTTGAACGCCTTTATATCCCCGCCAGCGCAAAATACGCCGCCCTTGCCCCGAATAACCAGCGTGCGCATATCGCTGTCCGTTCGGACTGCGTCGAGTACCGCGTGGAGTTCTTCCACCATTTCGTCTACCAGTGCATTCTTTACCTCGGGTCGGTTTAGCCAAATCGTGAGCACGCTGCCCTCATGCTCCAGCAGCAGGTTTTGGGTATTGGGTAATTTCAGCATGCGTGTTCTCCGTTTCCTTCTGGCCGTGACTGTTACATCCGCGCGATGCCGAAGCTATTTGGCCTCGGTATGCGGTGGCGTGATTCCCAGACCGTTTCCATCAGGAAGCCCAAAGTGTTGCGAGTATCTCGGGGGTCTATCATGCCGTCATCCTGCATGTGCCCGGAGGTATAAAAGGCGCTCGCTTGACTGTCAAATACATCCGCAAGAAATGCCTCCTGCTTCTTTAGTGCGTCTTCATCGGTGGCCTGATCCTGTGCCGCGGCCTTGGCGCGGGCAACCTCTGACATGGTCTTCGCCGCCTGTTCGCCGCCCATTACGCCCGTTTGCGCATTGGGGAAGGTGTAGAGAAAATCCGGATCGAAATTGCGGCCACACATGCCGTAGTTTCCAGCCCCGAAGCTCGCCCCTGTCATCAGTGTGATACGTGGCACGTCGATATTCTGCACGGCCTGAATCATTTTTGAGCCGTGCTTGATCATGCCGGCCCGTTCGGATTGAGTGCCCACAATATAGCCCGTAGTGTTCTGTAAAAAAATCACCGGCAAGTCTGATTGATCACATAGCTGCAGGAACTGGGTTGCCTTGGTTGCTCCGGCAGGGTCAATTGGCCCGTTGTTGCCCAGGATGCCGCACGGCATGCCGAAGATGCTGGCATGCGTGCAGATCGTGGCCGCACCATATCGTGATTTGAACTCCATCATGTCAGAGCCGTCTACCACGCGCGCCAGTAGCTCGCGCATATCGTAGGGCTGTCGGTAATCACAGGGAATCACTCCGGCAATCTCGTCGCTGTCATAAAGCGGATCGCTATAGTGACGGTGCGGTGGCTTCGAGGTATTGCGATTCCAGTCTAGACGCTTCACCAGTTCGCGGCACACCTGAACCGCCTCGCCGTCGTTCTCCGTCAAGTATTCTGCCAGGCCAGAGACACTGGCGTGCATCGATGCTCCGCCCAGTTCTTCTTCTGTCGCGATCTCTCCCGTTGCGGCCTTGAGTAGCGGTGGGCCAGCGAGAAAAGCGCGGCCATTATCCTTTACTGCGATTACGTAGTCACTCAACCCGGGCATGTAGGCACCACCGGCGGTAGAGGAACCGTGCAGGATGGAGATGACGGGAATGCCCGCCTTGCTCAACTTAGCGAGATTTCCAAACAAGGCGCCCCCCAGCAAGAAATTTTCTACCGTGTAGTTGAGCAGGTCGCCGCCAGCACTTTCAACCAGATGGATGAATGGGAGCTTTTGTTGTAACGCGATTTCTTCGCTGCGCCGTATGCGATAAGCGCCGGCCTCAGTCAGCGAGCCCGCCATGATGCCACTGTCATCCACCACTACGACGCAGCGCATGCCGCCAATGAAGCCGATTCCGGCGATAATGGTCGATCCGGCAATAGACTTATCCGGATCATTCGTGTCCAGCAGATAGCCCGCCAGGTTGCCCACCGAAAGAAAGGGCATACCTGGGTCCAGCAGGCGCGCGATGCGTTCACGCGGTGTAAGTTGGCCTCTTGCCTCGAATCGAGGACGGCGCTTTTCGGAGATTGACGCGCCGCGGGCGTTGAGTGTTTCGAGGCGCGCGATCAGCGCGAGCATATCGGCTCTGTTTCTGGTGAAACTCTCTGAACTAACGTTAATTTTTGTTGTGAACACTGTCATG
>CAJQQW010000236.1 GCA_905480565.1 uncultured Halioglobus sp.
TCCTACGCCCCGGAACTACGGTATTTCGCCACTCCGCCCCGGCCAGAAGAAATTGTCCAACAAACTTTCTGCGGAACATAAAGCTGCAGACGATGACGGCATGGCGCATGCCTCGCGCCCCTGACCGGACATACACTTACATTCTGAACCAATCGAAGTTTTTTCGTCTACCTGTTGGCCACACGGTGAATGGGCCTGTGCGTTTCCGAAAACTGTTGCTAGGCTGTGGCCTTTCTATTGGCAGGTGCTACAGATGGATATACTTGCAGAATGGCTGCCGCGCGCGGGCGCGGTATTGACTATTGTGCTGGGGCTGGTTGGCTTCTTCAAACCCCAACTGATCACCCAGGCCCAGCAAATCACGCTGGGCAGCCCAATGGCATACTCGGAAGCGCGTGTCGTATTTGGCGGCCTCCATCTCGGGGGCGGTATCATGGCACTTTTGCTGCATGAGCCGCTGATTTATATGACGCTGGGCGTCGCATGGGTATTCGGCCTGGTGGCGCGCTTTTACTCAATGGCTGCCGATAAGACCAGCCTGAAGGATTCGACCCCCGGAATTATCGTGGATGCCACGATGGCCATACTGTTGCTCGGTGGTCTAATATTTTAGAAGACACGTAAACCGATCATTACACGACGACACATTACTATTTCATGTCTACAGGGCTGTTTGGCTCACGCGGAAAATACGCTATGAAAATTGCCATCATTGGCGCAGGACCATCTGGTATCGCGGCCGGTCGCGAACTCTTACAGCAGGGCTTTCACGACTTCACTATTTTTGATGAACTGGATGGTCCTGGCGGCACCTGGCGTCAACACTCCTACCCCGGCCTGGCCTGCGACGTGTGGGCACACTCCTACACGTTTTCTTACGCCCCAAACCCCGACTGGAGCGCGAGTTTCGTCGGCTATGAAGAAATTCAACGCTACCTCGCTCACTGTTGTACCCAGTTCGGCCTCGATTCACATCTCACACTCAAAACATCCATCACTCGCGCCAGCTATGCCGGCGAGGGCAAGTGGCTACTGGAGTCAAAAGACGGCCCGCTGGGCCAATTCGATATCGTTATTAATGCGATGGGCAATCAGCATACACCGCTCTACCCTGAGGTAGAGGGAATCTCTCACTTCAAGGGAGATAGCTGGCATTCCACCGAGTGGAATCACGATGTCGATCTGGCCGGTAAAAAAGTCATCATTGTGGGCTCCGCCGCCGCCGCTGTACAAATCGTACCCGAGGTCGCTAAAAAAGCCGGGCATTTGACCGTGTTGCAACGCACCGCCAATTGGATAATGCCCCGTAATCGCAAGATGTATAGCCCTCTCCAGCGCTGGCGTTTCAAGCATATTCCAGGCTCGATCGCCCTGACCCGCTGGGTACAACGTATGATGATGGGACAGGTAGAATATGCGGTTACAGTGGGCCACAACCGCATGGGACAGTTCGAAAATGTTGCCCGGAAATATATCGACAGGGCCATTGAAGACCCGGCGCTGCGCGACGTGCTGGTGCCAGACAGTGATTACGGTTGCAAGCGCGGACTGGTGTCCGATGATTTTTACCCGGCGCTAAACCGCGACAACGTCGAGCTTATCCCGGAGGGCCTGCGAAGGGTGACGGAGGGCGGCATCATTACCGAAGGAGGCCGTGATATCGAAGCAGATATCATCATCTACTGCACGGGCTACAAAATCCTCGACTACGATCGCTTCGACGTGGTGGGAAAGGGCGGTCGCAACCTCGGGGAAGATCTCGCGGGAGATCCCCGATCCTTCAAGGGTATCGCCATCCCCGGATTTCCCAATTATTTCTTTGCCATTGGGCCCAACGGGCTGGTGCTGAATGTTTCATTTTTCATTACCGCCGAACGCAATATGAAGACCATCGTCGGGCTGCTGTCGGACCTGCGCGACAAAGAGAGCCTCTCACTGGAGGTCAAGCAGGACGCCTTCGATCAATATAACGAGTGGATGGATGGGCGCTTTGAGCGTTTCAGCTGGGGCTCGAGCAAATGCGACAGCTACTACACCGCGGGCTCAGGACACCCACCCTTTTTGTTTCCAGGCAATTTCAAGGAATTCTCCAAGCTGCACGATGCGTCTGGCTTGCACGAATTCGATACCACCCCTTCCTGAAGGCGAGGGGCAACACCCAACCTGTGACGACAACTTCCAGACTGCTGACGTTGATGCTCTCGATCACGCTGGCAAGCTGTGCCTCCCTTGGCTCAGGTAGCAAGGCAGAAAAACAACAGTCTATACGAGAGATGAAGGATGATACGCTGACCCAGCTATTCAGACTGAAGCCGGACACCCGCTCCCAGCTGACCACAGCGCCGGGCTATGCAGTATTCAGCAACGTCAATGTCAATATCATTCTGTTTGCCGCCGGCACTGGCTTCGGCCTAGTAAAGGACAACCGCTCCGGGACCGACACATATATGAACATGGCGGAGGGGGCCTGGGTCTGGGCGCTGGAGCAAAAGATTACAGAATTGTGATTGTTTTTCACACGCCGGACGCCTTGGAACAATTTGTGAATAGCGGCTGGACGTTTGGCGGCAATGCCGACGCCGCACTGAAAGCCAATGACAAAGGCGGATCCGTCGAAGGCGAGGCCTACTTCGGCGACACCACAGTCTATACGTTTACCGAAAGCGGTATCGCGCTGCAGGCCACAGTCAAAGGCACCCGCTTCTGGGTGGACGGAGCCCTGAACTGAGCCTATCCGTATCCAGTAAAGTGATGGACTTTCCCCTGCACCTATAGCCGGGGGGACGATACAAGGTCGTTAAAACCCCTGCAAACCAGTATACTCGCCACTCTTTTCAGATTCTTAAACAAGACAAGAGCCCGCCTGACAGACTATGGACTTTTTCGGTAAAACGCTCTCAGCGCCTTTCACGATTCCATCGGGCATCGTCACCACCGCTACGCCGATCATCCAATACTTTTTTGACCACGTGCCGGAGGTGGGCGTAATCACGACCAAAAGTATCGGCCCGGAACCACGGGAAGGGTACAGGGAGCCAATCTACAGCCAGTATGCCCCGGGGTGCTTTGTCAACGCGGTAGGCCTTACCAACCCTGGCCCGCAGCGCTCTCTGGAACTGTTAGGCGCATTGAACATCCCTGCCGACCGCTTCCTGCTGACGTCCATCTTCGGAGGCAGTATTGAGGAGTATGTCGAGATTGCACGCATCCTGGCGCCCGTCTCCGATGGCCTGGAATTGAACCTGTCCTGCCCTCACGCAAAAGGGTACGGCATGGCCATGGGTCAAGACCCGGAGCTAGTGCGCGAGATTACAGCCGCGGTGAAGGCTGCTGTAGACATTCCTGTAATTCCAAAACTGACACCCAACGTGCCCGATATCGGTGTCATTGCCCAAGCTGCGATAGAGGGTGGCGCAGATGCGCTTTGCGCTATTAATACGGTGGGGCCCGGCTACACAGCGGCACACGGCCACCCCGTGCTCAGTAATGGCGAGGGAGGGCTCTCAGGCAAGGGCGTCCTGCCTCTTGCACTGAAGTGCATTCGACAGATTGAAGCGGCAGCAAATATCCCCGTCATCGGGTGCGGCGGCGCTAGCAGCGCAGCGGATGCTCGCGCATTCTTCAACGCCGGCGCACATATCGTCGGTATTGGCTCTGCCCTCACCGGGCTGACCACAGAAGAGATCGGCAGCTACTTTCGCGCATTGCGCAATGATCTCAATTCACAAGACAACAGCGCAGAACAACATATCCGCTACGACATCGATATGGAATTCAAACCCGTCACGCTCGTCAAAAATACCCGCGTGTGTGAAGATATCGCCCTCCTGACCTTTGACCGCAAGGTGAATATCGAGGCCGGGGAGTTTGTTTTCCTATGGGTTCCTGGCCTGGGTGAGAAACCGTTCTCCGTATTAAACGATGACCCCTTCACACTGGTCTCTATCGACGTGGGCATCTTTACCCACGCACTGTTGGAACTGCCCGAAGGCACAGAAGCCTACATCCGGGGCCCACACGGCATAGCCGTGGCGCCGGGCGACGATGCGAGAATCATGGCTGTCGCCGGCGGTACCGGATTGGCCGCCGTCTACCAGATTGCCCGTGATTTTGGCAATGCTGAGGTATTCGCGGGCGCACGCAGCGCAGAGCGCCTTTACTATCTGGAGGAATGTCGCCGGGTGGCGGATGTACACGTGGCGACTGATGATGGCAGTGACGGATACCATGGTGTCGTCACTGAACTGCTGCGGGAGCGATTACAGACAATGTCGTCCGAAGAACTCAACAGACTGGTCTTTTACAACTGCGGCCCAGAACCAATGGTGCATGCAGCTATCGCGGTGCAACGGGAATTCTGTAAACCGCAGCAAATTTTTAGCGCTATCGACTATCTCACCAAGTGCGGTGTCGGTATCTGCGGCGCCTGTGCTGCGCCGGATGGCCGAAGACTTTGTGTCGACGGGCCGTTTTTGGATGCGTGCTGAAGACGTGAATAACAACTCGAGAAGGGATGCGGCACATGGCTGTTAACAAGGGCGTCAACATAGCTCGCTGGGAGCGTTCGTTTGTGCGGATATTGACGCCGCTCGAAGAATTTGTTCATCGACAGACAACCAGCGGCATCCTGTTAATGATTTGCGCGGTGATCGCGCTGATCATAGCTAACACCCCTCTGTATGACGATTACACGCACCTGTTACATACGCGTGCCGGGATAAAAATCGGCGGGCTCGAGTTCTCTCTGTCAATACACCACTGGATAAACGAAGCGCTAATGGCGGGCTTTTTCTTCGTCATGGGTCTCGAACTAAAACGTGAATTGCTGGTAGGGGAACTCGCCACGCCTAAGCAGGCGCTGCTACCTATCATGGCGGCCATTGGTGGTGTACTGGTGCCCGCAGGCGCCTATGTGGCAGTTAACTACTCCAGTGGCAGCCTCAGTGGCTGGGGTATTCCTATGGCTACGGATATTGCCTTTGCCATCGGCGCACTGAGCCTACTGGGAGCGCGTATTCCAAAAAACCTGGTGACCTTTCTGATCGCGCTCGCCATTGTCGACGACCTGGTTGCAGTGGCCGTCATCGCGTTGTTTTACACCGAGCAAATCGATGTCCTGACACTTTTTTATGCAGCCGGCTGCACCGGACTGTTGATGGCGATGAATCTCTGGGGCATACGCCGGCCCCTCCCCTATGCCATCGTCGGCACTGTTTTGTGGGGTGCCATGCTGGCAAGCGGTATTCACGCGACCATCGCGGGCATCGTGGTTGCCTTTGTCATCCCGATTCGCCCAAAATTCGAACCGCAGGCGTTTATTAACCGCATCAAGGAAAGCGCGGTCAAAATGCAAAAGGCTATTGCGGACAATGCGGATATTATCCACAACAATCGTTTTCGGGCGCTGGTAACTGCACTCGACGACGGGGCTACCCTGGCGCAAGCTCCGGCACAAAGGCTAGAACATGCTTTGCATCTGCCTGTCGCCTACATTGTCATTCCCGTTTTCGCACTCGCCAATGCCGGCATACCGGTGGATTTCGCCGGCTTGGGTGAATACCTTAATCACCCCATCACGCTGGGCGTGCTGGTCGGCCTGCTGATCGGGAAACCCATCGGTATTGTTGGCTTTACCTGGCTCACCGTAAAACTTGGCTGGGCGGACTTACCTGCGGGACTTACGATGAAGCATATTCTTGGTGTGGGTATGCTCGGAGGAATCGGTTTTACGATGTCGATCTTTATCGCCGACCTCGGCTTTGCGAACTCGCCCAACGACCTGCTCATGGCAAAAACCGGCATCCTGCTGGCGTCCGCTATCGCCGGCCTTAGCGGTTTTGTCTGGCTCATGCTGCAAACACGCGACGAAGACAATAAGCTAAACTGAGAGCTCTGCAAGATAACAATTTGGGAGACTCCCCTATGGCACTCGATCCGGGCCCCATGCGCGTGATGCACAACTTTTTTAACAGCAAGTCGGAGGTGCTGGCAGATATCGATAGGCTCGACCTGTGGCCCACGGTATACGTGTCTGACCGCATGGAAGAACTTCCTCTGCACTGGCACGATGTGGACAACTGCGGCTACGTCATGGAAGGTAAGAGCTATGTCCTGAACGAAAACGGCGAACGGGTTGAACTGTCCGCCGGCGACAAACTGGTAATCCCTGCGGGGGCCATTCACGCCGAGGGCGAGGTCACCGAGCGCATGGTGTACATCGTAGGCTTAGGCGTGGACGAAAACCTGTTTGACAAGCTGACGCTGCTGGATCCAGCCGAGAGCCCTCTGGTCAAGTGACTGCGTGCCTATGGTTTCTTGCCATAGGTTTTAAGAAACTTCACCAGCGCCGCGCGTTCAGCTGCGTCAGGCACGCCGTTAGCGCCCATTGAAGTGCCAGGAGCAAACTGCTGTGGATCCTGCAGAAATTCCAGTAAGCGCGCTTCTGTCCAGCGGCCTTTAACCGCCTTCAGTGCCGGCGAGTAGTTGAAATTGCGCTTGGCAGCTATTTTGCCCCCCACAATACCGGAGAGGTTTGGCGCCGGCGCCTCGTCCCGGCCCATCCGCTCATGACAAACTCGACACTGATCGAAGATCTCTTCCCCTGCATCCGCATCCGGCCGCCGCGACAATACGGTTATCGTCTCGTCATCAGACCAGAGCAAAAGCCGGCCGTCTTTCGCTTCCACAATATCCCGGATGCGCTTGCCAACAGTGAGCGGCTCGACAAAGATCACCCGCCCCTCACGGATATGCACGCGGTAAAGGGTCTCCTTGCGCAGGGAGCCGATGAGAAAATCGCCCGCCCAGCGCGGAAACTGTTTAGCCCCTACCTGAATAAGATTGGAGATAGCCACAGACGGCACAAACGCATGGACAGGCTCGGTAAAGCCGGCGTGATCCAGCCCATCCGGATTAAGCGGCCAGGTGCGCTTGTTGTAGTCCGCACCATAGGTGGCCAGCGGCCAACCGTAATTACGCCCCTCTCTGAGCAGGTTGATTTCATCCCCCCCTGCCGGCCCGTGCTCAGTGACCCAGATGCGGTCAGAACTATCCACCAGCAAGCCCTGCGGATTTCGATGCCCCAGAGTGAACACCTCTGCGCCACCCTGCATATCCAGCAAAAGAACCTTGCCGTAGTCTGACAATGGGTTCTGCGGAAACGCCGGGGCCCCCCGCCCATCCTTACCATGGTCACCCACTGTGAACAGCACACGGTCGCCCACCCACGCCAGACGGCCACCTGTTTCAACAGTGTCGAAGGGCTGCTCGATGCAGGGCTGGGTAGTGTAAAGGCGCTCCCAGTCTGGCGGGCCTCCGGACGCCTCTGAATCAAGGGGCGCCCTGGACACTGCCATACGGAAGCAATCACCTTCGCGATCCCAAACCTGGTGCGATACCAGCAATGCATCACCACCGTCCCCGTACTCTACGAGAATATCGGTGGTCCGGAATTGTAGGCCGCCCGGCTTCTTCTCATAAAAAGTGTCGCGTCCTGCCAGCGGTGAGGACAGGTTCAGTGCCTCAGCGTGTAGCTGATTGCCCTGGCCCGCCCAGTCCAGCCGGTAGAAAAGACCATTGCCGGTCGCCGCGATGAATCCTTCACCATAGGGGGTAAGGGCGCCCCCCTCTGCTCCCGGTTGCTGGGGTACGACTTGCTGTGTCTCCTTGTCGATGACATAGCGTGCAGAGATAATACGCTCTGGCTCTGCCCCCGCCTCTATCACCGGCCGTTGTAAAAACCAGCCATTCACTGCCACTATAAGCAACAGCAACAAGGCCAGCGACAGCATAAATACAAGGCGCGAAAAAACAAGCGGATACAACGCCAACAGGATAGCCAGGCCAACCGACCCGACAAGGCTCACACGCGAAAACGCCAGCTCCGGCAGGAACAGCAGCACGCATGCACTCATCCCATAGCAAAGGATGCCACTCGCTACCGCAATACAGAGGTTCACGCCTCGACCACCAGAGCAAGCAAGAAATAGAAGAAGTGAGTAAGAAATAGAGGCAGCACCCACCACATAGACGGGAATCACTTCCTCTGCTGGCAATTGCCAGACAGCAACACCAGGGTGCACAAGAGGTAAAAAAGTAAGCAACAGAACCGCCACGGTAAGCGACCAGAGGGCATAAGGAAGAAATAAGAGCGGGCGCTTACCGACGCGCAACCCTGACACACGGACCAGAAGACCTGTTGCCATAAGCCCGCTACCTCGACCCGGCGGTGCGCCGCGCCACAACGTGAAAGAACGGCCCAACCGCAAGCAGAACACCACGGGCGAGTCGAAAACCAGCCAGCCAGTTGTAAAATCGCGCGAGTGTCGCGCGACGCGGGGTGAAGTGCTCGATTTCCTCGGTAGGGATTCGCGGAACGCTCAGCTCGAAAACCAGATCCTTGTGACGAAGCAATTCCCGTGCTATTTCTCGGGTGCTCAGTAATACGGTGCCGTGATAGTCCTGCTGACTGCGCCATCGCACATAAGCATTCTGCCAAGAACGAGGCAACCAGCCCACGCCCCAGACGAACACATGGGGCTCCGCAGCCAAACTAAAGCGATTAGGGGTCGATAGCGCCATGTGGCCCCCTGGCTTGAGAACCCGCCGCGCCTCATCAAGGGTCTCCCGCACATTGCTTACATGTTCAATGGAGTCGAACATCACCACAGTGCCGAGGCAATCGCTGTTTACGGGTAATGTCTCTGCGTAGGCACAGGCCAGTCGCGCCACTCCGCCATAAGACTCAATCATGCGCTTTGCCGCCACCAGCATCGTCATGGAGGCATCAATTCCTGCTGCGGTCAGCCCGCGATTAGCTGCTTCAGACAGCAGGCCACCACTTCCGCAGCCGATATCAAGAAAAACATCGCTATCTTGCGCGCATAAGTCCAACCAGCCGTCGAACTGGCTGCTCAGACGACGGGGAGACTCCAGGATTTGTCGAACACGGAGCGCACGCGTTGCATCATCGTGCTCCGGCCGGTCGCAGAGCTTATCCATAACTTCTTCAAGCGATATGCCGCGACACGCCGCAGACAGCTTTCTAGCATCGCGCAGGTCATCATCTGCGTAGGTCGATATGCCGTCTCTAGAGCGCAAGTCCGGTATGCCATCGCAAGCCGGGTAGATGACACCGCAGGACACGCAGCGCACCTGTTCATCTGACAGAAGCTCTATTCCACCCGCACAGGATGGACAGCTCCATAGAGCCAGCGGCGACGACTCAACCCGCACGTCGCTGCCATCCTGTCATTTGAACACCACACTCAGAATTTTCAATGAACTTTCCAGCGTTCCGCAAATTCACAGCCGGGGCAGAACCCGACACCAGCCACATAATACGTGGTGTTTAGCGTTATTACATCTCCGCCCGGAGCCTACATTATTTGCAATGTCACCTGACACCGATGTTATCCGATCTAGGATTGATTCACTCGACAAGCCCTTGCAGCGCCCAGGAGTATCAGCGCAAAGGCAATTATCGCCAGCGGCACTCCAAGCATGCCCGCAAAGGTGGCGATATTGTTGGCCAGCGAATCATCAAACTCGTAGCCTAATGCACCAGTGAGTGCGCGCATATAACCAAACACTGTGTTGCTGTAGGCCATACCGACCAAACAGTAAACGGTGACGTTGAGCTGAGTATGCGTAAGGACTAACTTTGAGAGACACCCGGCAATAGCGAACAGCACTATGGCATTGATGAGAGGCTCCATGTGGGCAAGCTTCCAGCCGTCAATACTACCCTCAACCTGCCCCACTGCGACCATGCCAATCATGGCACCGGAAAAAAAGGCAGCAAACATGACGATAGCACCATGCAGGCATAGTGTTGCCTCGGGCGATTTTTGTTGCATCAGATTACCCTCTTATAGCGATACAAACGCGAAAAATATCAGTCCGGATTTCGCCTCATTTGGCATTCCGGTGTGCTGCGACTATATTATAGTGGCAACTATGAAATGGCACGCCCGGGAGTGAGGCATTGATATCGCTTGTTTCATGTTCGCAACCGAGGCGCAATGCAATGTCGCTGTCGCTGCGCGGTACTAACCCTGTTGATAAAGGAAAACACTCCACAACCTGATCGAAATATTAGGCAACCCTGCCTGATAACACCGCCCGGGATGGGCCTGAAGAGCGCGCCAATGAAACATTACCAAGGTGATTTTAACCCAAATATTACACTGCAGGATTTTGACCACCATCTGCTCGCCGAATACGGGCGGGACATTATGCTAGCCAACCATATTCACGACCGCAGCGCACTGCTGCCTGTCACGCTGAAATTCGGTATGGACGTTCAGACGCAAATCGCCTGCGACGAGTGGATGAGTACCAGTCCTATCTACAATCACCGCAATCGACAGTTTTTAGGAATAGAAGGCGATGACGTCAGTGTGGCTCTCAAGGGTTTACAGGTCGATATCGGGGCGCCTCACAACTACCTGAATTTTCATTACGAACTGGTGTCCCCAGAGGAGGGGTTCTTTTGGACCAGCACCTGCGGCCCGTTCAATCATGTCTATCGAATGTCCGGGGGCGACGAGTCGATGCAGACACAAATTTGTCACCATATGGAAGATCCAACCTTTGATGCCACCGTGATGGCGGTCAATCCACAAATGCGCTGTCGACCGATTTTCCGTCCACCGGTTGCGGTCATACCGGAAACGGGACCCTGCAAGTGGCGGGTAGCCATACAGGAAGATATCGGCCTCGTGGAAAGCTGTCCGTTTCTCGATCAGACATCAAGCACCTTAGCGGCAAACTTCACTTTTCAATCTTTGCCCCCCGAAGGCCCTGGCCTCAGCGACTATAGCGGTGTTTTCAAGCGAGACTTCTGCCTTGAAGACCTCAGCCAAGGAACACTGGCTACCCTGTGCAAGGAATTCATGTTGGATGTGTTTCTGCTGAACTACGCGTGCTACAACGCAATCGCCGAACGCCAGGGTGATGAGCATATCGTGGCCATGGCGCAAGAGCAGTACCACCACCTGGCCCCAGTGACGGTGCATCGACTGCGCAATGCATTCGGCATCAAGGGAGATGACATGAGTGCCGTGTTAAAAATATTACAGCTCAATCCGTTCACGCCCCACGACTACTTCGATATGGGCTATGTACAAATCTCAGCCATTGAGGGCTTTGTATGGCTGAGAGATTGCGCCGGATACCGCGAGCCAATAAAACGGGGCATTGCCAGCCTCATGGTGGCAAATCCCGATCAGCCGGGCTTCCACCGTCTGGCACAGGAAATCAACCCACAGGCTATCGTGCGTCCGGTGGAGGTCAGCGCTCTGGAGCACATTGCCGACACTCATGACATAAAGCTCGCTTGGCAAATTCTTATCGATACAGATACTGCACCGGCAAGCCGCAGCGAATGGGCCGATATCACCGGCCAGGACATGTGGGATCATGACAATAGCCGTCATATTTACCTCTACGAGACCTACGACAAAGAGACAAACTAGTGCCTCATTTAAGAAACAAACGATCGCCACACGGCCTGCTGCAGACACTGACGGCCGCGGCAGTGCTTACTTTACTCCCTCCCCCTCATCCAGTGCTCGCAGCTGCGGCATTGGAGGAGGTTGTCGTCACTGCCCGTAAACGGCAAGAAAGTCTGCAGGAAACGCCTATCGCCATTACCGCATTCAGCGCTGATGCATTGCGCGAGGGCCAAATCAATAACATCTCTGATTTGACTAACAATGTCCCCGGCCTCACTCGTCAAGAAGGAGACAAGCGCGCCAATCTCAGTATTCGCGGCATCGGTACGCGTCTCAGCCAGATCACTGCTGATCCGGGTGTTGGTGTGTATATCGATTCCATCTACATGCCGCGCAACGATTCACAGCTCGTGGACGTGTTGAATATGGAGTCGGTGCAGG
>CAJQQW010000237.1 GCA_905480565.1 uncultured Halioglobus sp.
ATGAAACAGCGTCACCGTATCCCGCATCATTCCGTATCGAATAAATCCAGATTGTCGCTCTCATGTCGCACGTTAACGGTATCGCCCCGAGCAATGAAGCCGCCTCGCAGGATTTTGCAGCACAGGCCGCCGTGCCCGATCATGGCCGCCACGCCACCCTTGCCCAGTGCGGTTTCCATGCGGGAGCAGGGGTGGCACAATGCCCCGGCCTCAAGCAAGGCGTCGCCGATCTCGAAGCGTTGGTGCCGCAGGGCATTGAGATTGATGCCGGATACCACCAGGTTGCGACGCAACACACCAGGGTGAATGTCCGCAATACCGGTGAAGTGCATTATCTGCTCGATGAATTCGCGGGAGATAACGGTGACCTGGCGCGCAGACCCGTTGGCTTTGGCCGTGCGGTGGTCGCCTTTCAGGCCCGCGCCTTCAATGGCGACAACCTGATCCACCTCCAACAGTTGGCCGCGCCGCTCGGGGCGAACGCCTATCCATTCGAGAACGCCGGGAGACAGGTCGCGAGCAAAACGGTCTAACGGGTTGTTGCGTTTTTTCATGGGTCTATGCCTGCTTAGCGGATGGGCGGTTTTGGGTCATTGCTATGCCTGCCAAGATCAGGAGCAGCCCGGCAAACTGGCTGGGCTGAGCGCCCTCGTTCAGAAACAGCACGCCGGCGGCGAAAGCAATGGCGGGTATAATGTAGTTAATGATGGATAGAAACGAGGGCCCACAATCGGTCACCACGCGGAAGTACATCCACGTAGCCAGTCCCGTCGAGACGACGCCAAGGATCAAGGCAGCGCCGAGTGCATCCACAGAAGGCACTATTGCTGCGGGCGGCTCCAGATAAAGCGTCAACGGCAACAGCATCAACGCGCCAACCCACAATGAGCCGGTAGCGACTACGATGGCATCTACAGGCGGCAGACGCTTTGCGTACACTGCGTTGCTGGCATACGCCAGAGTGGCCAGTAATACCGCCAGCTGTGCGAGCAGCGCGCTGCCGCCCATGCCTTCCAGGGCTTCACCGCCAACCAGTACGACCACGCCCCCAAAACCGAGGAAAACACCAAATAACCGACGCGGTGTCAATGCATCCTCGTGCACAAAAAAATGCGACAAGACCATCGTGCTGATTGGCATCAGCGCCATCAGCAAGCCAGCCTGTGAGCTGCTGATCTCGGTCTCCGCCCAGGTAATCAGTGAGAACGGGATCAAATTGCCCAACAGGGTGAGTAGTGCGAATCGGCGCCACCATTGGCCTTCTCGCGGGAAACGATGTCCCTGCCAGCGCATGATTAGGTACAGGGTCGCCGCGCCCACTACGAGACGAATATTGACAATTGTCAGTGGCTGGAACGACTCAAGGGCAACTGCAATGAGGTAAAAGGCGAAGCCCCACGCCAGACTCAACAGGCCAAGTAAGAGCCAATGTTTTTTTTGCGGTGCCCGCATTCGCAGCCTTGTCAGTCATCCATTGGACGGTAATTAAAAACCTGATCTTCTATTGCAAGAAGATACTTAGCTGTCGCCTGGTCGAAACAATACACTGGTGGATACGGATCAGAGAGTTCGCTCTTTAGGCATGATCAACGCACAGTTCGGCGCAGCGTAGCATCTAATGAGAAACGGGACGCGCCGATTACCGAAAATAGGAGAAACAGGGCGATCATTAGCGCCGGGTATTCCCATCCGCCGCCTTCAGATGCCCAGATAAATCCATTGCTGAAATGACCTCCAAGATAGGTCGCTATGAAGTAATAGAGTGCGGCGCAGAATCCAGCGAGGCGAGTGAGGAAGCCCAGGCCGATTCCAATAGCGATGCCCAGCTCACAAAGACCCGCAACCAATACAAAATATAACGCCCCGGACAGGCCCATAGACTCAAAACTGCTAATATCATCCAAGCGAGGTCCAGGGCCCGCAAAAAGCTTTTCCGTGAAGTGGGGGACGAGATCAAATCCGACATAAATGCGCAAGAACGTAAGCGCCCAACCTGTTCCGTCCATCACCGGCATTGCGCGCCTCAGGTCTTCCCGTCTTGCGACAAAAAAAACAATGACGGCACATAAAAAGGCGGGTAGCAGCGACCATGCGATGAGATCAACGCCTAACAGGCCTGCTATGCGCCAGCCCATCAGCATTGTTAACAAGCCAATGAGAAATCCAGGCACAAAGAATCTTGGTACAACAACAAGCCACATTGCCGTGGAAATCGCTAAAAAAAATAGTGTGAACAGCCCGGCACTGAGCGGCAGTACATCCCGCGATACTGTGAACATGGCAATACAGGCTGCAACCAGCCCCAGGCCAGTCAAACTACCCACCATCAGATAATGGGTTTTCGCCGGTGCTAATTCATTGTTCGGCTTCATCGACATGCCGCATCACTCTCTTAAAGCTAGTTCCAGTCGTTGATCAGTATAAGAAATAGAAGCCAGATGTGTCGAACTAATTGCTCCTCTCTATCAATAACGTTTGTAGTGTCGCAAAAGAATAAAGCTGAAGCACAGTAAACATATGTTCGATAACGACGCGGTAGAGAGTGAGCCGGTATAGAGTGATCAGGACGAGCTGGCCCCGCAAAAAGACCGGTCGGCTACTCTGTCATTCGAGTTTTTGCTCGCCTCCGCTGTTCCATTCGCTCTATACTGCGATCGATGAAAGTAATTTCTTTTTTGATGCTCCTGTCCACGCTGAGCCCTTCAGGGCATGCCTTTACGGATTCTGATGGGCAAGGCGCGGCCAATACGCTGACTGCCGCTGAAAAATCGCAGGGCTGGAGGCTACTTTGGGATGGGGAAACAACTCACGGCTGGCGCAGTGCCAGATCTGATTTATTCCCCAGCGCCGGCTGGGTGATTGATAATGGCGTTCTCACTGTTCTTGAAAGTGGCGGTGGGGAATCTGCCAAGGGCGGCGACATTGTCACTGAAGAGCGCTACGCGAACTTCGAGCTGAAGCTAGACTTCAAGATCACGTCTGGCGCCAACAGCGGCATCAAGTATTTTTGCCAGCCAAATCTCGATCCGATCACCGGTGATGGTTCGAAGACCCAGACCGGATCTGCAATCGGACTGGAATTTCAAATACTCGATGACGAAAATCACCCCGATGCCAAAAAAGGTCGGAGCGGTAATCGTACTATGGGATCACTTTACGATTTGATTACAGCTCACGCCGACAAACAGTACAATCCTGCCGGGCAGTGGAATTCTGCCCACATAATAGCCAAGGGACAGCACGTTGAGCACTGGCTCAATGGTAGGCAGCTCCTCGAATATGAGCGAAGCTCTCCGGAATTCCGCGCGATCGTGGCTCGTAGCAAGTACAACAAGATTCCCGGATTCGGCGAGTGGAAAGACGGGCATATTCTGTTACAGGACCACGGTAATACGGTCTCCTTTCGTAATATCAAGATTCTTGCCAGATAGTCATAACGACAGCCTTAGAAGAATAGTCTGACTTCCTTAAAGACGGAGTGCCGAATAGCATTCCTAATTGCGTTGGCTCGGACGCGAGGCCATGCTGTCGGGATGGCAGGTAACCGACGATTGCGTGCATCACCCGTCCTTGATTTGTCCTATACTTCTGATTTCGTTTATTCTGATTATCAAGATAATTAGGGGGATTCAAATGGCGCGCAGTATTTCGCAGGCGATTCTCGATGTGCTGGCTGAAGCCGGGGCGCGGGATGTGTTCGGTGTCGTGGGTGATGTTATAAATCCGTTTGTGCTGGAGACAATCAACGATCCGCGCTTTAACTGGATTACGGTCAGGCATGAGGAGCATGCGGGCTATGCTGCTGCCGCACAGTCCGAGCTTTCCGGTGCCATCGGTGTTTGCGCTGGCACCGCCGGGCCCGGTGCTCTGCATCTGATCAATGGTCTATATAACGCTCAGAAAGAGGGCGGTGCCGTGGTAGCGATTACTGGACAGGTGCCCACAGCCCAGCGAGGGAGTGATTTTCACAAGGAAATGGACCTGACGAAAGTGTTTGATGATGTCTGCGCGTATCAGGCGGTGATAGAGACGCCGGCGCAGGTGCCTCGCATGATTCAGATTGCTGTTCAGAAAGCGTTAGCCGAACGCGCGGTCGTTCGTATTGAAGTGGCAGCTGATATTTTTCCAAAAGATAATCTTGGAGAACATTACACGCATCCTATGGTCCATCAGATGCCACGAGTCACGCCGCCGTTGGAGGAATTGGAAAAAGCCGCTGAAATTCTCCGCAGCGGTAAACGCGTGACCGTATACTGCGGTATCGGATGTCGCGATTCAAAAAGTGATGTTCTGGCGCTCGCGGCAAAGCTTGGTGCGCCGGTTGGCCATACATTGCGCGCGAAAGACATATTTGATTACTCGGATGGTCCGGTCGTGGGGCTAACTGGAAACATAGGTAGTCCTGCAGGGTTTCATGCTGTAAACGACTGCGATGTTTTGCTTATGCTGGGTACCGATTTTCCGTATTCAGAATTTTTGCCGGATGGCAGACCGATAATTCAGGTCGACCAGAGAATCGACCATATCGGTAGACGAGGCCCGGTTAGCCTGGGCTTGGTGGGTGATGCGGGCGAAACCGTGCGGGCTCTGCTGCCGCTAATTGATGCCGAACAAAAATCAAGCGAGTTCAGAGACCGTTTGCTTTCTATGAGAGATAAGTGGATCAAGCATGTCGATAGTCAGGCCAGCCTAGCGCGTGAAGACGAACCTCTGCACCCCCAGCTATTTGCGAAGGCAGTAAGTGATGCGGCGGATGACGATGCGATTTTTGCCGTTGACGTTGGCGAATGTACAGTCTGGACTGCACGGAATATGTCTATGGCGCAAGACCGCCGGATGGTCGGTGGCTTTAATCATGGTTCGCTGGGACCTGGTTTGCCCACAGCACTAGGCGCGGCGGCACTGTTTCCCTCGCGTCAGGTATGGGCCCTCTGCGGGGATGGGGGTTTCTGTATGTCCATGAATGATTTTGTTACCGCCGTCAGATATAACTGGCCGATAAAGGTTCTCGTGTTCAACAACAGTGAGCTCGGGTTTGTGGCAATGGAGATGCAGGTGGCTGGCATGCCCAAAAATGATGAGGCGACTGGCCTCACTAACCCGGATTTTGCGGCTTATGCAAAAGCGTGTGGAGGTGATGGTGTCCGTGTAGAACATGCGGCAGACATCGTGCCAGCGATTGAGCAAGCGATTGCATCTGACAAGCCATTTATCATCGATGCCATTGTGAGCTCTGGAGAATTGGTTATGCCCCCCCATATTAAAATCGACGAGGTGTGGGGTTTTGGTGTGTCGAAGGTCAAAGAAGCTTTGCTTGGGGTGAAAGGCGATCATGAGGTGTGGAAAGAGTGGCGTGATGAGTTCATGGGCTTTCGGTCGTGAAGAAACGTTCCTGAAGAAAAAGGTCGAAAAACTAATATTGTGTAAGCGAAGGTACTCACTATGACACTGATGCAAAAAGTATTATGGATAAGCGCTTTGGTCGTATTGCCCGTGATGCTGTTCATGTCCTATCACTATTGGACAGGAGGGTACTATTTCTCAGCGCTCCTCGGGCTTTACGTGACGGTAGGCCTTTACGACGTATTTTTCAGTCGTCATACGCTAAACAGACTCTATCCGGTGGCGGCATATATTCGCTATGGATTAGAATTTATTCGCCCTGAAATTCATCAATATTTTGTTGCCAGTGATACCGATGAACTCCCTTTCAGTCGCGAACAACGTGACCTGGTCTACCGGCGGGCTCAAAATCTTGACGATACCCAGCCCTTTGGAACGGCACACGATATCACTGAAACCGGTTGGCTTGGGGCGGCTCATTCCATTGCGCCGACCAAGGTAAAGGAAGAGCTTAAACGTGTGATGATAGGCGGTGACGAATGCACGCGTCCCTACAGTGCAGCTCGCCTCAATTGCTCTGCTATGAGTTTTGGTGCGTTAAGCGCCAATGCAGTCGCCGCCATAAATAAGGGCGCCAAGCTGGAGAATTTTTATCATAATACAGGAGAGGGCGGCTTTAGCCCTCATCATAAGCAAGGTGGCGATATAGTCTGGCAGATTGGCACAGGCTATTTTGGTTGTAGAACCGCTGAGGGAAATTTCGATCCGGAGGCGTTCAAAAATGCGCTAACCGACGAAGTCAAGATGATCGAGATTAAAATATCACAGGGCGCCAAGCCCTCGCATGGTGGCGTGCTACCCGCCGCGAAAGTGACTGAAGAAATAGCAAAGATTCGATTGGTGGACGTAGGCAAGGATGTGCTGTCCCCCCCAGGCCATACCGAATACAGCGATCCCAAGGGGCTGTTGAGGTTTGTCACTGAACTGCGTCAATTGAGCGATGGGCGGCCGGTGGGTTTCAAGCTATGTATCGGTCGCAAGTATGAGTTCATGGCGATCTGCAAAGCAATGCTTGAGACAGGAATCAGGCCGGACTTTATCACAGTAGATGGTGCCGAGGGCGGTACGGGCGCTGCACCGGTGGAATACAGCAATCGCTTTGGTTTGCCTTGTCTCGAGGGCGTCAACTTTGTGCACAACTGCCTGGTCGGAACAGGGCTCCGTGATAAGATCAAAATCATCGCGTCCGGTAAAACAGCCACGGGTTTTGATATTGTCACGAAATTGGCGATTGGTGCCGATTTGGTCGCAGCCGCCCGCACGATGATGCTATCGCTGGGGTGTATTCAATCGCAGTCCTGTAATACGAATAAATGCCCCACGGGAATCGCCACGCAGGATCCGAAGCGAGGCAGGGCGCTGGATATAGAGCGGCGCCACAAGCGGGTAGCGAACTTCCAACGACATACGCTTAACTCAGCCTTTGAAATGATAGGTGCCATGGGATTGAACGATCCTGACTTGCTGTTTCCGCATTTGATCTGGCGCCGCGGTGCTGAAGAAACTAACCGAAGTTTTGATGATATTTATGTCATGCTTGAGAAGAATGTACTGCTTGGAGAGAATCTGCCGGCAGATTACGCAAGAGATTGGAAGCTGGCCAGCGCAGACACTTTCATGCCGCAGTTGTAGTGCGGTCAAACGGGGTCTGTCTACCACCGCAATGCGCACGGAGCATGCGGAGGTGGCAGGTAGTCGGTAGTCATGCGCTGGTCTATGGGAAACACATAAACGGCAATGCTGTTGCGCACGTGAGTGGGTGGATTTGGCGCGAAATAAGAAGCAGCCTGCCCACCGCACTGAGCCAGCTTTAATATTGGTGTCCGCATAATCCATACCAGAAAATGCTCAGCGAGCGCTTATGTCGGCTCATGCAGCGACGCTATCGATAATGCCCGTATGTATCCCTCGAGGTTGTTCAGCCCGGTTTGATACCAGCCGTTTTTGGCTGCAGGCATAGGTGCGCACCAGATTGATGCTGCACCATCGATGTGATTTACCTGCCCCGGAGCCGGGGCAGTGTTGTAGCTTCTGCGCGCCTAGCTAACAGTGGTTGGTGACGATCTTCTGGTCCTTGTGGCGCATGTTCTTCGTGGTTACCCCATGGAGGCTTGAGAAGTCTACGGCGTCCAGGAATTCCAGCGCGGCGGTGAAAGACGCTATGAGATCCTCGGCCATAGTGCGTGTAAGATTTCCTTTAACTACGATACGAAACATGGTCTGGTCGTTTTTTTCGTCATGGAAGAGCGCCAGTGTTTCCTCGGTGATGGGGTGCTGGTAGTTCATTTTATAACCGCTGACATACCAGTGATGCTGCGACAGCACATGCTGTAAATCGATGTCGTCGTAGGTGAAGCCTGCGTCCGGGTTGAGCATCGCGGTAACCACTGGCAGGCAGTGCGTATTGCCATCGTCCAGCATGACGAAGCGTGGTTTATCGTTGCAGCGCAAGGCGCTTAGCTCGGTCCTCAGGAAGTGGGCATTGTGCATCATGTTTTCCTCCGACTGGCGGTAGCCGGCGAGGCCAAAGCGCAGCAGCTTGTAAAACTGCACGTAGACACCACTGGCGGGTCGTGAGAAATTGAGGGTGTAGGAGTCAGCCTTGCCGCCAAGGTAGGTGACAGAGATAGCCACGTGTTCGCTGAGGTCTGCACGTTCCCGCCAAACGACCCAGCCAGTGCCACAGCAGGATTCGCCGTACTTGTGTCCACTGGAGGAAATGGACAGCACATTGGGGAGGCGGAAGTCCCAGGCAGGAAGATCTTTTTGAAAGGGAGCGATGAACCCGCCGGAGGCCGCGTCCACGTGTATGCCCACCTGCCAGTCGTTGGCATTGTTTAGCTCACCAATTATCTTGTCAACATCCCACACCGGATCGTATTGGCCCCCGTAGTGATTGCCCATAATGCAGACTACACCCATCGTCTTTTCGTCGATAGCGTCGCGGACGCCCTCTGGGTCGATCTTAAACGTGTTGCGTGATGGCTGAACGAGACGAGGTTCTATGTCGAGGTACTTGAAAAGCTTCTCCCATGCGGCCTGATAGCAGGTGGAAATAACCACGTTAGGACGCATAGCGCGCACCACGTCATCGCTCAGCCCATGACGCTTTTTGTACCATGCCCGCCAGCGGAACTTGAGAGCGAGACCCGCCAATAAGCAGGCCTCGGTGGAGCCAACGGTTCCCGCGCCAGGATAGACACCGTATTCCTCGAAGTCATCAGGTCGTGGGCAGTGCCACAGATCTGCGATCATATTCACTACCGAATCGTGTATGGCATACGACTTTGGATACACCGTTTGGTCTGCAAGATTGACTGAGAGGCCCATGAGCGCCACCTCTTCTTCTTCTGGCTCGAAGCTCACATTGACGTAGGAGGACGTATTGAGCTTCTGGTCGAAGTCCAGAGCGTGAGCGTTCTCAATCAGCGTCTTGACGGTCTTGGCCGGCAACCCTGTATCTGGTAAGTGAGTCTCTCTGGTCAGGTCTTGCTTGGCCTCGGATGAGAAGTAGTAGCTCGAGTCTGATTGCTCTCGTGCGCGGTGAAGCTCGTCGCGGAGAGAAGCGATCTCTCGCTTGAGGTCGTCGATTTCGGAATGGCTCATTGAAGTGTTTCCTTTTTCGGTATCTAGGCCAAGTATAGGACAAATATTTGGAGCGGTCGTGCGTAAAGTTGCTCGAATAGGGGCCATCCAAACTGAATCTTGTATATCGCAAAGGCTATCTGAGGTGTTGGAAGACGGCGCCAGATAAAGACTGCCAGACTACCTCAGTGTCTGCCATAAAAACGTCGCTTTACTTTTCAGGGGTCACGTCGCGGGTAACTCGACGTTTTCTCGTCTAACGAAATCAGCTCGACAATATGCCGCCCCGGCCCGGCCTGCCCGGGCTACAAAAGCGGATAGATAGCAATGAAACGAATATATACTGCGATCTTGTTGCGCAGTCATGATAGAAACAAAAAATTAATTGGGTCCATTAACATAGGGGGCAATATGGCTCAGGTTAGGCACGGATTGCTGTGCGGGATAACCAGTACTCGAGTTGTGACAAACAAAGCAATTCAAGCTATTGTTCGAACTCGTGGTCCCGCCCACGCCAGGCGTGAATGTCCCCTGAAATGTTGTTTCCATGACGGTATTGGCCAGCCGTATAGAGCCACGTTGCTCGTCAGGGTCAAGAGTGCCTTCATTGTTAAACCAGATTCCGCCGACCATTTGATAATTGCGCCACACGGCCTGCGGGTCTGAGGGATTGAGCTGAGCAAGATAGCCGTTCTCGCCGATAATTTGCTCATTAAGCGCAAGGATATTGGCTCGATTCTGCTCAGACTGATTGTCCCCGTCTTGGGTGCCCTGAGGGAATACTCGACATACATTGGTAGAATCGGCCAAATAGGGTGGGCTGCCGGTTAGGTCTGTTCTTCCCTGATTGATATAAATATCTTCAGAATTAGTGCACTGCGCCGTGCAGTCTAAATCGGTTTCTGAACCAATGCACTCAGCACACGAGTTTGTCATCATGGTCCAACCCGCCGCGGGCTTTTTAGGCGATAAGTCGGTGGGGACGCAGTCGGGTACGTTGGCAACATGCTCCCAGGTCGTCCAGATCATTTCGGGGTGAAGCGGTGTTGTTTGAGCCAGATGAAAACCAATTAAACCGAGCTTCGATCTTACGCCAGTGGCTAATGTGACATTGATAGAATAATAGTCGGCCGCGTTCGTTTCCGGCGTAAGATATCTCCAGGCAGTTTTAATCTCGACGAGGTTGTCAGGTAAGGTCGCGCCGGCGGAAGTGTTACCACATAGATTCCGGCTGAATCGAACATTATAAAGCACGATATCACCCTCAGTCGTGCCCTCAGGCCCAACCGAGTACACTTCGACATTAGTGCCAGCTTCCGGGCCTCCCGGACCGGTAGTTGCATTAGTGAGTAGATTCAGCACATTGCTATTCGACTGTGCCGCACAGCTATCAGCCTGCTCCCCCAGATAATTGGGATAATCTTGCGTCACCTCAAAACGTCGCTCGCTACTATTTTCTGATACGGGCTCTACCAAATACAGGAAGGATTCCCAGGCCATCACATTAAAGTCACAGAGGTCTGCCTCGGTACCATTGGGAACCTCTGTTTGCAATGTTGGTGACAAGACCTGTGACTGCGATATTGAGCAGTCTTTGACTTGAACCACTCCGCCGTCTCCAGACTCTCCGGCCGCAGGGTTGTTATTATCGCTATCGCTGCAACCCGCTATTAGATAAACAGCGATGAAAAAAGCCGTGAAGTTAAATGCCGTCGAGTTGAGTTTTTTCATTGGCAGCTCCAGAGGTGAAATAAATCAAAACATGAATAGAAGATAGCACTAAAAACGGTCAGCGTTCGTACGAATGTCTCATTCTGAGACGCGGTAGACTACGAGCCTGTTATATTAGGCGAAAAACGAGTCATTTATTTTGGACATAGCAACCTGAGGACAAGGGTTTTTCCGCCTGAAGTATATGGCGGACGTTTCCCGTCTTGTAGGACGATTGACTGCGTCGTAGCAGGATAAGGCCGGCCGCTTCGTGGTGACTATCGGTGTCGCACGTAACAGGACAACGGCTCTAGACCGATATTTCAGCGTATTTTCCAACGCCAACTGGCCGACATTTTTGAATGCGCTGCTGAGCGAATAAATCGCTGTTCTCGGTCCGTTTACGCGTGCGGATCAGTTCTGGGAATGCTCTTGTACGGGCTGCAAGCGTCCCTCCAGTACTGTGCCCCAGATCGCGATATTCTTGATGTCCATTGGGTCAACAGTTATCGGGTTATCCGAGAGGATCGTAAAATTGGCCAATTTGCCGGATTCGATGCTTCCGATCTCTTTTTCCAATTGTAATGAGTAGGCAGCCTCGATCGTTACTGCTCTTAACGCACCTTGTCGACTGATACGCTGCTCGGGCGCCCGCAGGTTGCCCTCGTTGGTTATCCGATTTACTGCCGCCCACATCAGAAAAAGAGGTTGACCGGGTGCCATGGGCATATCCGAGTGCAGCGAAAAAGGAATCTCCGCTCTTTCCACATCACCCAGCCTCACCATAGAGTCAGCGCGCTCGGGCTCCAGGCCATTGGTTCTATAATTGTCAGCCAGTGCAACAGGATAATACGGGTTGACACTGACAATCGCTCCGAGACGTTTTATGCGTTCCACCTGATTTTTCTCTGAAACAGCAAAATGCACTACCACAGTGCGGTGGTCATCGCGGGGATTTCGTTCCAGGTTTTCCCGTAACGTATCAAGCACCATTTCAAGACCCGCATCCCCGTTTACATGAACATGTATTTGATAACCTGCATCCCAGTAAATGCGAAATGACCGGGTAAAAAAATCGAGGTCCATCATCCATTCACCGGCATGGCCATCGCTATAGGGCTCCTTCAGTTGCATAGCTTGAGAGTAGATCGCCCCGTCCGCGAATAGTTTTACCTGATATGGGAGGAACGCTGTCATTCCGGTGCCCCAATCGAGCAGTTTTTCCGTCTGCTGAATCACCTGGTCATCTTTATAGGCGGCGGTGATCGACTTGCCGTCTGCGATAAAGTAAAAACGAAAGGGGCTGTCAGCCTGTCCCAGTACAGCATTCTGCGCAGCTTGTAGTGGTTTTGATAGCAAGCCACCCGGTTCTGCGCCAGTCGTAACACCATTGGTATGAAAATAAGTCTGTACAAATTTCATCGCCGATTCAATGCGAGCAGGATTAAACATCTCTCCCATAAGGAGAGGGCCAACTGCGAACCAGCCTTGTTCCCAGTAATGCCCATTTTCGAAATCTGATTGTGCTTTTGCGCTGTCGCTCAGCGTAGCGTACCACTTGGCATCAACGCCAAATCGCTTTTCGGCGGCGCTGTTTAAGTAAAATTCGTGCGCTGACCGATGCCAGATTACAATGGGTCGTGTCGCGCTGATTTCATCTAACTCAGACTGCTTAAGTGGTCCGTGGAAATACTGATGATAACCCCAGCTGAGGAGCAACTCGCTGGGATCTGCCATATTGGATTCAGCCGACTTCAGGCGCCGGAGGTAGTCTTCATGATTTTCGGCTGCAGGAAATATTTTGTTGGGCAGAACCCAGTCTTCAATCGCAATAATCTCCGAATTCATAGTGATGCCTGCGAGGAGAGGATGATCGTGCTGAGCGATAAAGCCCGGCACAATAACGCTATTCTGAAAGGCAGGGTTCACTGAAAATGCCATATCACCCAAAGCAGCCTTTACTTCTGCCAGTGATCCTGTCGCGATAATACGATCGTCTTTTACTGCAACGGCATACGCAATGGGTTTTTCTGGATTAAGAGTGAGTATTTCTTTAGCCGTAAAAACGGTGATCGGAGATGGGGCACTGCCTTCCTGATCTGCATCTTGCGCGCTATTGTCGGCTTGACCGCAGCCATTTGTAAAAAGAACAAGAAATAGTATCGAGAAGAAAAATTGTTTTCTGAACGTGGTTAACACTCGCTTATGCCCCATGTTTGTTAACTAGATTCAGCGCTGCTGAAATGGAAAGAGTGGTCGGTTCGGAAATAGAGTATAGACAAAATATTGAACGCGTGTAATGGGAGGCAGAGTTTCTCAACGCACTCAACGTAATCGAAGACGCAATATAGGCGTCATCGCTTTCTCCTCAATACGTCTCTCCGCAGAAGCGATCCCTCATATTCTACCTGTCGCATTTACCGGTATCAGAATAATACGCGCGTCCAGCACAGTATGATGTCCGGTTTTGACGCAAGCCGGTCGTAGTGCACCGGTTTCGTTGCCTTGCATGCCAGCAGAGTGTAAGCAAAACGATCGTGGCCATCGTGATACGCGCACATCTATTAAATCACTGTCAAGATCGAAGTGGGCTGACATTACTGTGCTAAGCTATAGGCTGATCACGGGGTGGAATATGACAGCAATCAAAAGGAAAATATATTTGTGGTGTGCGCCGGTGCGCCTGCATCTGTGGAGGTCGCGTTTCCTGCGAGTCATTTTATCTTTGTGTGCGGTTGGTCTTGTGGCCTGCGAGCAGGCCGGGTCATTGGTGCTTGAGCCTCAATACGCATCCGAACTATTGGGCTCATGGGAGGGTACGGTCTCGGGACAGCTGGAAACGATTCGCTTTGATGCTGATGGCAGTTTCACTGCTCGCTCACATCAGA
>CAJQQW010000238.1 GCA_905480565.1 uncultured Halioglobus sp.
GAGTATCAATTGTCGCACCAGGCAGCCGAATACTGGAGGTGGGTTTGAGAGCAAGGCTTACGGTGATGTCCTGCCCGCTGCTGATACCCCCCAATATTCCACCCGCGTTGTTGCTTGAAAAGCCTTCCGGGGTCATTAAGTCTCGATGGACGCTTCCCTCTTGCTCGACCGCCGAGAAACCGGCCCCAATCTCTACGCCCTTGACCGCGTTAATGCCCATCATCGCCGCCGCAATATCTGCGTCTAATCGGTCAAAAACGGGCTCTCCGAGCCCGGGAAGCATTCCGCTCGCCACTACGTTGATACGTGCCCCCGCTGACTCACCTCGCTTCATAAGGTCCGCCATAAACACTTCCATTTCGGGAATCTTGTCCGGGTCAGGGCAGAAGAAAGGGTTTTCCTCCACGCATTCCCACTGCACTTTATCTATCGCAATGGGGCCCAACTGAGCGAGATATCCGTTGATCTGGATGCCGTAACGGGCGGCGAGATACTTCTTCGCAATGGCCCCCGCCGCCACCCGCATGGCTGTCTCTCGAGCGGAAGAACGCCCCCCTCCCCGGTAGTCCCGAAAACCGTATTTCTGGGTGTAGGTATAGTCTGCGTGAGCGGGACGAAACGTATCCTTAATATTGCTATAGTCCTTGGATTTCTGATCTGTATTCTCAATCAGCAGCCCGATCGGGGTACCTGTCGTAACGCCCTCGAATACCCCCGACAGAATACGCACTTCATCTGCCTCCTTGCGCTGTGTGGTGAAGCGTGAGGTGCCAGGTTTGCGGCGATTCAGGTCAGTCTGCATATCGGCAGTATCCAACGGCAGACCGGGCGGGCAACCGTCCACGATGCAGCCCAAGGCGGGTCCGTGACTCTCCCCGAAACTGGTTACCGTAAACAGTTGACCAATCGTGTTTCCCGCCATGATTTGTACCGAAATCCAGTTAAATATTTGAACGTATTATAGGCCTAATCCTGCCAGCAATCGCCGTACTTTTGCAGCTCCTGAGCCGACATCACAAATACACCCTCTCCTCCGTCCTCACACTCTATCCAGGTGAAAGGGATGGTGGGATAGCGCCTGTCCAGGGTTCGCCAGCTGTGTCCGACCTCACAAATAATAAGACCTGTCTCTGCAAGGAACTCCTCTGCACTCGCGAGTATGCGCCGAGTCAGGTTTAATCCATCCGGGCCTGAGGCGAGCGCCAGCGCCGGCTCCGCATGGTATTCTCTCGGCATAGACTCAAGCGCCAACGCATCGACGTAAGGCGGATTGGTAAGAATAATATCGTATCGAGTGTCATCAAGATCTGCGAAACCGTCAGATTGAATAATGCGGACCCGCTCTTGAGGCAACTCGAGGCGCGCCCGATTGTCATGGCTCAGCGCGAGAGCATCCCGGTCTATATCCACGAGATCCACCCGGCAATTCGGATAATAATGTGCCACAGCCAGACCGATGCAGCCGCCACCGCAGCACATATCAAGAATCCGCCGCGGCGCGGGGCCAAAATACCAGGGTTGAAACCCATTTAATATCAGCTCTGCCAAAGGCGAACGCGGAACGATAGCCCGCTTATCGCACAAAAATTCCAAACCAGCGAACCATGCGCGACCCAGCAGGTAAGGCAGTGGAACTTGCTCATGTATGCGCCGGTGCAGAAGAGCAAGCAATTCTGCCTGTTGCAGCGATCGCAACTCACGGTAAAGCACCTCCTGGCCCGAATCTGCCGGCAGCTGCGCCACCGCCAGCACCAATTGCACGGCCTCGTCCCAGGCGTTGTCGGTACCATGACCGAAAAAGGCATCACTGCTTTCGAGTTCCCTGCAGCAATGATCAATCGCCTCGCCAAGTTTGATCGGGCCTGTAGTACTGTTATCGCCAAAAGACATGGCTGCAGTTTAGCGGAAACTGGTCTCGCAGCGTATTGCGAATGCGCGGTCAAAGTTCTGAACCGTTTTGACACAAGCTGTTTGCCATGCCCACCGGGGGTTGGTACCATCACCGGCCTTTCTTTACGCGGAGCCGCTCAATTGGAACAGCACTGGGCAAAAATCATTGAATCCATGGGCGAAGACCTGCAGCGTCCGGGCTTACTGGATACGCCCGAGCGGGCCGCCAAGGCCTATGCATTCCTGACGAGAGGTTACAATCAATCGGTCGACGAGGTGGTCAATAACGCTCTCTTTCCCTCCGATTCCAGCGAAATGATCGTGGTGGAAGACATTGAAATGTACTCGTTGTGTGAGCACCACATGCTGCCATTCATCGGAAAATGCCACGTTGCCTATATACCGACAGGACAGGTTCTTGGCTTGTCCAAGATTGCCCGTATAGTGGACGTATTTGCACGACGCCTGCAGATTCAGGAATCTCTAACGTCTCAGATCGCTGAAACAATCATGTCTGTCACTAATGCCGAAGGCGTAGGTGTGATTATCGAGGCACAGCATATGTGTATGATGATGCGCGGGGTCGAGAAACAGAACTCACGAATGAAAACGTCATCCATGCTTGGATCGTTCCGCAGTGAACAAAAAACGAGAGAAGAGTTTTTGTCCTTACTGCAGCGCTAGCTTTTTTTGGAAGCTTCCTTCTCCACACGTAACAATTCCATGTGCAGGTACTGCCTATCTTCGGTTCGGGCAGCGCTGTAAAGTAAAAGCCGATATTCTGCATCTCCGCTGAGGCGATAAATACTATAACGCTGCATATCCTCCCGCCCGTACAAAACTCTCTCCCGGAACACACGATTCGCCCACTGAGCACTGTGGCCGCATGCCCGTCCCACGCAATTAAATAATTTTTCAGCCGCCGGATCAGCGGCCAAATCATCTTGCATGTCGATCATAACTTCTGATGCTGTAAAGCCATCCTGAATTTGCCACGTATAACCGATCAGCAAGCCACTAAGTCGCTCGCTATTTTTGAAACGCCACTCGCCTCTGACCTTCTTTAGCGCGCCCAGTGGCACCTCATGGCCGATTACATCGCGATGAAATGAAGAAACTTCCACTGCATGGGGAAAAGAAAGTAGCCGCGAAAGATAATCATTCGCTGGACCTTCATCCGTCGCGGCAAAAAGCGGCGGCATACCGCTCAGAATAATTAATAGACAAAGGACGACACGAGGTGAGCGCAATACGTTAGGTAATTTCATATTTTTACGCTCGGTTCACATCATGACAAGAAGGCAAGGATACGCTGTGCGACATCAGCGGTAGCGGACTCCATATGAAAATGGTGCCCGCCTACAACCTCTTCTACCAGTGCTGACGGAATGTATTCCTTCGCCTGCTGCACCATATCGGGCATTCTACCAACATTGGTCTGAGCGGCCAGTAGAAGTGTCGGCATGTCCAAGCCTAACAATACTGCCCGAATCTGGCCATCAGTCAACTTTACTGCCGACGCACCATGCAGCCGTGGATCTGTGGTCCAGGTCAGGCCACTTTGACAGCCTCTGATACTGCGTCTGACCAACAATTCCGCCGCTGCCCTGGACAAGCCCGTGCGACACCGAGAATCGATCGCGGATTCCATAGAAGGAAATACTCTATTACTGCGACCTAAAAACGCAGGCTTTTCGAGAAGGGCTTTACGAAGCTGTTGCGGAAACTGCTCAGCCATTACCGGCCCCGGCGAGAGTGCATCAAGCATAACCAGCTTTTGCACCCGCTCGGGAAAACTACTAGCCAACATTGTACTGATTATCGCGCCCCTTGAATGGCCTATCAAATTAAAACTGTCCCAGCCGAGGGCATCGACCACACCGAGTACTTCGGGCAGGTCGTCCCATATCTGGTAGCTGGCATCCGCTGAGCGCCAGTCGCTCTGGCCATGACCTGTCAGATCGAGAGCGAGCACATGGTGTCCTTGCAGCAAAGGCGCTAAACAAGCGAAGCTGGCAGCATTATCGAGCCAGCCATGCAGCGCGAGCAACGGAGCCTCTCCCGGGTCTCCCCAACTAAGTCCGGAGATCCCCAGGCCATGCACCTCAAAACGTCTGGCCCTCGCGGGCCGCGCAGATTCAGCCTGAATCATTAAATGCCGGCCTCATACTCGGGAGGCATAGCCCAAAAAACGATTTGACCACATGCCGCTGCAACAATATCCATAGTTATTGTAACGAGGCCCCCTGGGTGCAAGGGAGGAACCAAACCGCCTTTCTCGCCGACATACCAGTTCACCAGGTTAGATACTAAAGGCTGGTGAGACACCAACACAACGTGACAACTATGTTTGCACTCGTGGAAGTCGCGCAACAGGGTCTGGTCAATGATCTCAATGCTGCTCTCAGGCTCCAACCAGCAGGCTTCATTGCCAGCCGCATGAGTGAAGGCAGATTCGATCATTTCAGCAGTCTGCACAGTGCGCTCGAAGGGGCTGTGAAAAATATGTGTCGGCTGAGACAGATGTCTATTAGCGCAGGCACGATAGAACTGCTGACACCCGAACCCTATATTTTCACGACCGCCAGGTGTCAGCGCACGCTGACGGTCTACCGAGCCACTTTCCGCCTCGCCATGTCGCCAGATCGTAAGAATCATTGTCTTCCTTCCACCGCCCTGCTTAGCCACCCCGCATCATAACATCCAATGGAACCGACGAACTTGCGAAAATACGAGCCTCATCCCTTAGTCAAACGCCTGCTACGCAGGGTGAGAGAAAAGCGGATACTATGAGCGGCTAATGAAGCGGGGAGAAAAACACTGCGCTAGTCCTGCCCCATCTCTATCAAAAGCTTATTCAGACGCGAGACAAAAGCAGTTGGATCCTCCAATTGCCCGCCCTCGACGAGAGTTGCCTGGTCCAGCACAATATGCGCCAAGTCATCAAAGCGTGCCTCGTCCGCCTCCTGATCAAGAAGTTTCGCCAGTGTGTGCGTAGGATTGATCTCAAGTATAGGCTTCGACTCGGGCACGTCCTGCCCCGCCGCTTCCATAATACGCCGCATTTGCGCCCCCATATCAAACTCACCCACCACTAGGCACGCTACAGAATCTGTCAACCGCGCGGTTGCGCGCACTTCGCTAACATCCTCTTTCAAAACCTCACCAAGACGCTCAACAAGTGATTCGGAGTCCTTATTGATTTTCTCCTGCTGGGCCTTCTCCTCTTCCGAATCTATGTCCAACTCCAGTGCGCCACGCCCCACATCCTGAAACGCCTTACTGTCGAATTCCTGCAGTTGATTCATCAGCCAGTCGTCGACACGATCACTTAGCAGCAGCACTTCGATACCTTTTTTCCTGAAGACTTCCAGGTGCGGACTCTTCTTCGCGGTAATGAAATTTTCCGCGACCACGTAATAGATTTTCTCCTGCGAATCCTGCATACGAGAAACATAATCCTCCAGAGACTGATCCTGCTCCTCATTATCTGTATGAGTAGTGCTAAAGCGAAGCAGCTTCGCTATTTTCTCCTTGTTGGCCATATCCTCCGCAGGACCTTCCTTCAAAACAGGACCAAACTGCTGCCAAAAGGCAGCGTATTTCTCGCCGTCATTAGATTTGGCCATCTTGGACAACATATCCAACACCCGCTTCGTCAGCGCCGAGCGCATTGACTCAACGGCAGGATCTTTCTGTAAGATTTCCCGAGAAACATTCAGAGACAGGTCGTTCGAATCGACAACACCTTTCACAAATCTCAGGTACAACGGCAAAAACTGCTCTGCCTCATCCATAATGAAGGTGCGCTGTACATACAGTTTCAAGCCACGAGACATCTCCCGGTTCCATAGGTCGAACGGCGCCTTGGCAGGAATATAGAGCAGACTGGTATATTCCAGCTTGCCCTCAACTTTGTTGTGGCTCCACAACAAAGGATCCTCAAAATCGTGTGATACATGCTTGTAAAACTCTTGATACTCTTCGTCGCTGACCTCGCTGCGCGAGCGGGTCCAAAGCGCAGTCGCTGAGTTAACGGACTCAAACTCCGGCTCGGACTGAACAGTTTCTGACTCTTCCTCGTCTTCTGCTGGTGGTGTTGGTGGTGCCTGCATTAAAACCGGGACTGAAATATGGTCTGAATACTTTTTGATTATACTGCGCACGCGCCAATCATCAGAAAACTCAGCGCAATCGGACTTCAGGAACAGGGTAATGCTTGTTCCCCTCGCGTCCCTGTCCCTTGTCTCTACAGAGAAGTCAGCTTCACCCTGCGAGTCCCACAGTACGCCCTCGGACACATCAGCACCCGCTTTACGAGTGTGGACCTCGACCCGGTCAGCGACAATGAAAGCTGAATAAAAGCCAACACCAAACTGACCAATTAGCTGGGAATCTTTTTGCTCATCACCCGTGAGACTTTCGAGAAAGGCAGCAGTACCGGATTTCGCTATGGTACCGAGATGCTCAATAACTTCTTCTCGACTCATCCCGATACCATTGTCACTGATCGTCAATGTATTTGCGTCTTTATCGAGCTCTACCCGCACTTCGTAATTACTGTCTCCCTGCAGCAAAGACTCATCCGATAACGACTCGAAACGTAACTTGTCGATCGCATCGCTGGCATTCGATATCAATTCACGCAGGAAGATTTCCCTGTTGCTGTACAGGGAGTGAATCATCAGGTGGAGCAGTTGTTTCGCCTCGGTTTGAAAGCCAAGAGTCTCTTTCTTTACATCAGCCGTCATGAAAACCTCGTCATAGGTTATTGATTTTTGGAAACTATATTCGGAATAAATACATTGGGGCCGCCATACGGTTTTTCAAGGCTCGCCGCGCCATTTGTGGAAAAAATTGCTCAATTGCCCTCAGGCGAAGCCCCACACGCTTCCTGTGAGTGAAAAAAAAGGCCCGCGACGAGCGGGCCCCTCTACTGGCGCAAATTAACAGCCTACCAGCCTGTGATTTCCTTCAGGCCAGTGCCAATATCGGCGAGACTGCGCACGGTTTTAACTCCGGCATCCTCAAGGGCCGCGAACTTCTCGGCAGCGGTGCCCTTACCGCCGGAAATGATCGCACCTGCGTGACCCATACGCTTTCCCTTCGGCGCCGTTACACCTGCAATATAGGACACAACCGGCTTGGTAACATTGGCCTTGATAAAGGCCGCAGCTTCCTCCTCAGCGGTACCTCCGATTTCTCCAATCATAACGATAGCCTCAGTCCTCGAGTCGTCCTGGAACATTTGCAGGATGTCGATAAAATTGGACCCAGGGATGGGGTCGCCGCCGATGCCCACGCAGGTTGATTGCCCAAATCCAGCGTCGGTAGTTTGCTTGACCGCTTCATAAGTCAAAGTACCCGAGCGTGACACGATACCGACCTTTCCCGCGAGATGAATGTCGGCAGGCATGATGCCGATCTTGCACTCGTCAGGCGTGATCACTCCAGGACAGTTTGGGCCGATAAGACGAACACCCAAATCGTCACAGCGCATCTTCGCTTCCAGCATATCCAGCGTAGGGATCCCTTCCGTGATGCACACAATCAGTTTAACGCCGCCATTAGCAGCTTCCAGTATAGAATCTTTACAAAAAGCGGCTGGCACATAAATAACCGATGCATCAGCACCAGTTGCCTCCACTGCCTCGGAAACCGTGTTGAACACCGGGAGCCCCAAATGCTCCTGGCCCCCCTTGCCCGGAGTCACACCGCCCACCATTTTGGTACCGTAAGCAATAGCCTGCTCGGAATGAAAGGTGCCTTGGGATCCAGTAAAACCCTGGCAGATAACCTTGGTGTTCCTATCAATCAGAATACTCATTATGCGGCTCCTCCCGCTGCTTTAACCGCCTGCTGCGCTGCGTCCGTCAGGCTGCTTGCAGCGATAATGTTCAATCCGCTTTCGGCTAACACTTTGCGCCCTAGTTGGGCGTTATTGCCCTCCAGGCGGACGACCACAGGAACCTCAACGCCGATTTCCTCTACCGCACCGATCACGCCCTCAGCAATCAGGTCGCAGCGAACAATACCGCCAAAAATATTTATCAAAACAGCTTTTACCTTGTCGTCGGACAATATGATCTTGAACGCTTCGGAAACGCGCTCCTTGGTCGCACCGCCCCCGACATCAAGAAAATTGGCAGGAAAACCGCCATGCAACGCTACAATATCCATCGTACCCATTGCCAGGCCCGCACCGTTGACCATGCAACCAATATTGCCGTCCAGCGCTACGTAGTTAAGCTCCCATTCAGCAGCATGCGCTTCTCGCTCGTCTTCCTGAGAGGGGTCGTGCATCTTACTAACAGCAGACTGCCGATAAAGCGCATTGCTATCGACACCGATCTTGGCATCAAGACAATGCAAATTGCCTTCATCCGTAATGACAAGCGGATTAATCTCAATGAGCGCAAGATCTTTTTCTTCAAACATACGGGCAAGACCGATGAAGATTTTTACAAATTGCTTGATTTGATCGCCAGAGAGGCCCAGTTTAAAAGCTAACTCTCTTCCCTGGTAAGGCTGCGGTCCTGCCAGTGGATCTATAGTCGCCCTCAGAATTTTTTCCGGCGTTTCCTCTGCAACTTTTTCAATCTCTACACCGCCCTCGGTTGAGGCCATGAACACGACACGACGCGAAGATCGGTCAACAACCGCGCCGAGATACAACTCTTCTGCAATGTCCGTACAGGTTTCAACCAGAATCTTGCTAACGGGTTGTCCCGTTTCGTCAGTCTGGTATGTAACCAGTCGTTGACCCAACCAGTGTTTGGCAAAGGCCTCGACCTCTGCGGTTTCCTTGACCAGCTTTACTCCACCTGCCTTGCCACGACCACCAGCATGCACCTGGGCCTTGACAACCCACATCTCACCGCCAATCTTTTCTGCAGCCGCCACCGCCTCTTCGGGCGTATCAACCGCATAGCCTTTTGACACTGGCAATCCATATTCGGCAAACAACTGTTTGCCCTGATACTCATGAAGGTTCATGTTTTATCCCGTTGTTTCAAGATTATTACTGTTTAAAGCCACGGCAACTGAAGCTGCCGCTGACCGTTTTTTTGAATACGCTGCTAACCTTACTACTTCGCGTACCCCCCTAACGCTTTTTCCTGTTGGCGATGTGAATCGCCTGCCCATCGACCGCCAACGCCGCCTCATGGACTGCTTCTGATAGCGTTGGATGACCGAACACTGTCAACGCCAAATCTTCCGCACTGGAACCGAACTCCATCGCAATGACAACCTGTTGCACGAGATCAGCAGCGGATGCGCCCACTATATGACAGCCCAGAATGCGGTCTGTTTCTGCATCCGCTATCATCTTTACCATGCCATCTGCGTCGTTTGCAGCCAATGCTCTACCACTTGCAGCGAAAGGGAAAACACCAACCTTGCAATCAATACCCTCCCCCTTTAGCTCTTGCTCCGTTTTTCCTACAGCTGCTATCTCAGGGTGGGTATAGACAACCGACGGGACACAGTCATAGTTCATTTGCGCCGAGTTGCCCGCGATTCGCTCGACCACCATAATGCCCTCTTCTGATCCTTTGTGGGCCAGCATAGGGCCACGCACTATATCACCAACCGCATAAACATGGGGCGCCTCCGTCTCACAATTATCGTTGACGTAGATATATCCTCGCTCATCTAGTGTTATGCCACTGTCCGGCTCGAAAAGCCCTTCGGAACGAGGCCTGCGTCCCACAGCCACGATAAGCTTGTCAAACACCTCTGTCTGCTCGCCATCGCTGTTAGAGTAGGTGACATGAACGGCGCCATCCTTCACCTCGGCACCCGTAACTCGAGCACCCAGGCGGATATCGAGCCCCTGTTTCTTAAAGATTTTCCCCGATTCTTTCGCAATCTGCTCATCCATCATTGGCAGAAAATCTTCGAGGGCCTCCAGCATCACTACCTCCGAACCGAGTCTGCGCCAGACACTGCCAAGCTCAAGGCCAATGACGCCGGCGCCAATAACGCCCAGACGTTCGGGGACTTCAGGCAACTTGAGTGCGCCGGTTGAATCAATGATGTACTCATCGTCGATGGGCGCAGGTGGAATCTCTACAGGCACAGATCCTGCGGCGATTATGATGTTACCGGCTTCAATGATCTGCACCGTGCCTTCACGATCGGTAATCTCTACCTTAGTCCCAGCTAAAACCTTCGCCGTGCCAGCAATCGACGTCACGCCATTGTGCTTGAATAAACCTGCAATACCGCCTGTCAATTGAGAAACGATCTTGTCCTTGCGCGACAGCATCGCCGCCACGTTAATCTCGGGCTTGCCAACATCAATGCCATGGACATCGAGATTATCGCGGGTATCTGCATACTTTTGGCTACTG
>CAJQQW010000239.1 GCA_905480565.1 uncultured Halioglobus sp.
GTCTGCGGTTCTCACCGATGAAATAATCTCAGCCACCCGCATCACCGGTACCGGGTTGAAGAAATGCAGGCCGGCTATTCGCTCGGGGTGCTTACAGCCCGCAGCGATATCAGCAATGAGCAGAGATGAAGTGTTGCTGGCAATGATGGCGGCGGACGAAACGACTGTTTCCAGTTCGGCAAAAAGGCCCCGCTTGATCTCGAGGTCTTCGAGCACCGCCTCGACCACGATGTCGCAGTCTGCGATATCGACCAATTGGGTGCAGGGAACGAGTTGGGCTTTTGCCTTGTCCGCTTCTTCTCGACTGATTCGGCCCTTGTCGACCTTGCTATCAAACATGTCTGCCACAAAGGCGTGAGCAGCGGCGACAGCAGCCTCGGAGTTATCGTAAAACTTTACCCGATGTCCCGACTGAGCAAACAGCTGCAAGATGCCGCGCCCCATGGCTCCGGCGCCGATGACGGCGATAGTTGCTTGTGCTTCAGCTGTCATTGTTCCTGCCTAACTCAGTTTCCAGTGAATTTCGGTTTGCGCTTTTCCAGAAATGCGGTCATGCCTTCGGTCTTGTCGGTGGTATCAAACAATTGCTGGAACTCGTCTTGCTCAAGTTGCAGAGCCTCTGGGAGAGGTAGGTCACTGCCCTGTCTTAGGACGCGCTTGATCGCATGCATGGCCCTCGGTGGCATGAACGTGACCTTGCGTGCCAGTTCCAGTGCTCTGTTCAAGGCTTGCCCCTCTTCAGCCAATTCGCTCACCAGCCCTAACTGGTAGGCGCGCTCACCTGTGAGCGCCTCGCCGCACATAAGCATTAAGCTGGCTATGGGTTTACCCACTGTCCGTGCCAGTCTCTGAGTTCCACCGGCACCGGGCATTATGCCGACCTTGGCCTCTGGCTGGCCGATCCGGGCGCTGGTGTCGGCAACGACAATATCGCACATTTGCATCAATTCGGAGCCAGCGCCCAGGCAGTAACCATTGACGGCGGCGATCACTGGCTTCTCGCAAGAGGCAACAGGGTGCCAGTAGCTTGGGAGGTTAAGTTCTGCCACTTCCTGGGAGCTCTTATCAACCAGTAGCCTCAGATCGGCACCGGCTGCAAATACCTTTTCGCCGCCGGTTACCACGATGACGCGTATAGCCGGATCTCCCGAGAGCGCAAGGAATGCAGTAGCAATAGCCTGTCGCATTTCCAGGTTTAGGGCATTGAGTTGTTGGGCCCTGTTCAGCCTCACTAGGCCAACGCCTTGGTCCCGTTCTACTTGGACTGGGGTGTTGCTGTTATTTTCTGTTTGCATATTTACCTGTCTCGAGATTGAGTTACATCGTCTCGATAATCATGCTGGGAGCTAGGCCGCCGGCGGCACACAGGGTGACCAAGCCGCGCTTCAGTTCCCGCCGCTCCAGTTCATCGAGCAGCGTACCCAGCAACATTGCGCCCGTGGCACCAATGGGATGCCCGAGGGCAATGGCCCCACCATTGACGTTGAGCTGGTCGTGATCTACGCCCATCAGTTTCATAAAGCGTAGCGGCACGACGGCGAAAGCTTCGTTGACTTCGAATAGATCAATATCATCGACGGTCATTTCTCCACGGGTAAGTGCTCTCCGGGCCGATGCTACGGGTTCGTTCAGATTATATTCGGGACTTCCCGCCACAGAGGCGCTGGCTAAAATTCTCGCTCGAGGCTTGAGTTTGTTTGCTCGAGCATATTCAGGTGAAGCCAGTACTACAGCCGCAGCGCCGTCGACGATACCTGATGAGTTCCCTGCGTGATGCACGTGGTCAATCTTTAAGTCAGGCCAGGACATGCGTGCGATCTCGCCAAAGGTGTGGTTGTCATCCATGGGGTAGTTCATGAAATCGGAAAATACCGCCTGCAACTTCGACAGCGTCTCAACGGTGGTTCCTCGCCTGGGGTATTCGTCATGGGCTAGGGCGAGTGAGCCATCATCATTTTTGATAGGGACGATGCTCTTCTCGAAATAACCCTTCTCGATAGCCTGCAAAGCCCGCTGTTGGCTATTGGCGGCAAAGGCGTCCACATCGCTGCGGCTGAAACCTTCCTCGGTGGCGATGACATCCGCGGAGATGCCGACGCTGGTGATGGGGTGTTTGTACCGCAGGTGCAGGTTGTGCTGATCGGTAGCCATATTGGGCTTGTCGGGTAGAGACATCATCTCAACGCCACCGGTTATCACCAGATCATGCATGCCCGTACTAATGCAATTGGCACCGAATAACGTCGCCATAAGGCTGGAGCCACAAAAGTGATCTACCGTTGTACCGCTGCTGCGCATCCAGCCTGCGTCCAGCGCCGCCATCCGGGCGATGTCACCGCGCTGAGTGCCCGCTGGGTTACCACAGCCCATAATGACGTGTTCGATATCGTCCGTTAGCAGCTGGTTGCGTTCGGCGATAGCGGTCAGTATCTGGGAGAGCAGGCGCTGGGGGTGCACCCGCGCCAGGCTGCCCTTGTCGGGGCGACCCAGTCCGCGAGGGCTGCGGGCGGCATCAATAATCCATACTTCTTGCATCGGGTGTCCACACGAGTCGGGCTGCTGGATCTAGCGAGCGGCGACGGTTTGTTGTCTACGCTGATAGTGTCTTGTTGAAACTTTACAGTGGTGATAAGCTAAATACAATCTCCAGATTTGGCAGCAGCAACGATGGGCCGTGGTATTCAGTAGTGAATTTTGATTTCTCAGATGAGCAGAAAGCGCTGCAGATCGAAGTGCAACGTTTTCTCTCTGATCGTAGCGGGCTGTCAGTGGCTAGAGCGGTGCTTAACGACAGCAGCATGTCTCATTCCGAAGCTGTTTGGCAGCAAATGCTCGACTTGGGGTGGGCAGGCATAGCGATTCCGGAACCGTATGGTGGTGTTGGCCTAGGTTACCTGGAGCTTTGCACTATGGCCCATGAGTTGGGGCGATCACTGGCGCCAGTACCGTTCTCGTCCACGGTTTATCAGTTCAGTGAGGCCGTACTCCGAGGGGGTGACGAGGCGCAGCGACAGGCTGTATTGGCAGGAGTCGCTGCTGGAGCCACTGTTGGCACGCTTGCCTTCGCCGAGGGTTTGGGCTTCCCCGCCCCCGGTCGCATTAAACTGCGTTTCGAGGAGGGTAGGCTACACGGAGAAAAGTGGCCGGTGCCGGATGCGATGATTGCCGATGCCGCGGTAGTATTGGCCGCTAATGAGCGCAATGAGCCCTGTCTGTGTCTCGTCGACCTCGCACAGGATGGCGTGCAGCGCCGATCGCTGGACTCCATCGACCCCACTAGAAAACAGGGCGTCCTCGTCTTTGAAGGCGCCGAGTCTCAGCCCCTAGGCGAGGCGGGCGACGGTGCTTGGACAGTGTTCAGGGCCGTGCTCGACGCTGCCGCGGTGCTGTTTGCTTTTGAGCAGGTAGGGGGCGCTGAAGCCTGCCTCCAGAGCGCCATTGATTTTGCGACTGAGCGGCATGCCTTTGGCAGACCCATTGCGTCCTTCCAAGCCATCAAACACAAGCTGGCAGATGTGTATGTCGGTAATCAGCTGGCACTCAGCAATGCTTATTTTGGCGCTTGGGCCTTGGCTTCCGACTCCGATGAGTTGCCCCTTGCAGCGGCTGTCGCTCGGGTAAGTGCGACCGAAGCCTATGAACACGCCGCGGCAGAAAATGTCCAAATACACGGTGGTATGGGCTTTACCTGGGAGGCAGATTGCCACCTCTTTTTACGCCGTTCCCGGTCTCTTGCGCTGTTAATAGGCGATCTTGGAATGTGGAAGAAGCAAATTACCGCTGAATTTGAACGCAAGGTGGCCTGACACCCTATCGCGGTGCAGGCGACTTTGCTGGAGAAACTATGGATTTTGAAGATACCCGTGAGGAAGCTGAATTTCGTGCAGAAGTGCGAGACTGGTTGGCTGAGCAGGCCGTGGAGTACGACCTGTCGCAGCACGGTGATTTGACCATGGATCAGCAGCTGGCGCTCGGCAGGGCTTTTCAAGCCCGAAAAGCTAATAAGGGTTATGCAAAAGTCACCTGGCCTAGAGAGTTGGGTGGCATGGGTGGTACCCCCATGCAGGCGGTGATCTACGATCAGGAGGAAGGACAGTACGATTTTCCCACCGTCTTTTTTGGTATCAGCGTGGGCATGCCGATTCCCGTAATGCGCCGGTTTGCATCAGAGCAGCAGCAGCAGCGTTATCTGATACCCGCACTGCGAGGCGAGGAAATCTGGTGCCAGCTTTTTTCTGAACCGGCGGCCGGCTCCGACCTGGGAGGCATTCGACTTCGTGCCCTTCGTGACGGCGACGACTGGGTGCTCAATGGTCAGAAAATTTGGACATCTTGGGCCCACATCTCCGATTACGGGGTCATCATTACGCGCACTGACCCGTCTGTGCCCAAGCATCGGGGTATGACCTACTTTTTTGTCGATATGAAGGCGCCTGGTGTGGAAGTAAGGCCAATCCAGCAGGCAGCTGGCGGGGGTGAATTCTGCGAGGTTTTCTTCACCGATGTTCGCATTCCCGATGCCTCCCGCCTGGGCGAAATCAACGGCGGCTGGCAGGTAGCCATTGCAACCTTGATGGAGGAGCGCTTTGCGGTGACCGAAGCCTCCGGGGGCGGTGCTTCCCTCGAAGATACCGTGCGGTTCCTGCGGCGGGAATTCGATGATGGTGAATCTGGCCTCGATGACCCTCGAGTGCGCGATAAGATTGCCGATTGGTATGTTGCGGAGTCCGGCATCAATAATTTCTACGCGCGGCTCCTGACTGGACTGTCCCAAGGGCAGTTGCCCGGCCCCGAAGCCGCATTGAGTAAACTGGTGATCGCACGAAAGTTACAGACACAGTCAGCTTGCATCATGGATGCTTGTGGGCCCGCAGGTGCGATCTATCCCGATCACCCGATCTCGCGGACCACCGATAGTCGCATGGCTTGGCTGGAAGCCGCGGGATATCGCATTGCCGGCGGCACAGATGAAATTTTGCGCAATACTATTGCCGAGCGCGTTCTGGGGCTGCCGGGCGATATTCGGGTGGACAAAAACATACCCTTCGAAGAGTTGGGCTAAGCCCTTTGAGCATGGGAGCAGTGTCTTTAGTGATTGATGTTGATAACAGCGCAGGCTTCACGGGCTTCTTTGATAAATTCCCTAGCCTTATTCGACAGGCGACCGAGAGTTTGGCGAGGTCTTGCTGCATAGCCGGAAAACTTGATCCACAACGCCTCGATCAACAGCAGGTTGCCAGCTACGAACTGGCATGGGTTTACGCCGAGTACCGGGCCGCCAGCGTGGCATGGGAAAGTTATAACGGTGCGGCCACCGACTTGCAGCAGGGGCTTTGCGGAATCTACATAGCCAGTGCTGCGCAGTCTATAAGAACCCGGCTCGAGCCCTTGTTGCCGATATTAGGGATCGAGCCAGAGGATTTTGACCGACTTTTCGGCGCGGGGGAATTGCGCTCGATGATGCAAGCGCTGCTTGCGCCGGCTTACCTGGCGGAGGTAGGTCAGGAGGTCATTCAGCTGCAGGGCGAGGTTGGCCAGGTCAAGCTCGACGATGATAAGGAGATGATGCAGACGGCTTTTCGCAAGCTCGCTGTTGATATTGTCGAGCCCCTCGCGGAAAGCATTCATCGCCAGGACCTGACTGTGCCGGAAGCGATTCTGAAGCCGTTGGGAGAGATGGGCGTATTTGGTATCTCGGTTCCCCAGCAGTACGGCGGCACAGCCCCCGATGCCGATGCGGACAATGCCTCAATGATCGTCGTCACCGAGGCTTTATCAGAGGCCTCGCTGGCGGCTGCGGGCAGCCTGATTACACGCCCCGAGATCGTGACTAGAGCGCTGCTCAGTGGTGGCACTGAAGCGCAAAGAGTTCGCTGGTTACCCCAAGTGGCGTCTGGAGAAAAACTCTGCGGCATTGCCATCACTGAGCCTGATTACGGTTCTGATGTCGCAGGGCTTTCACTCAAGGCCTCACCGGTCGCTGGGGGCTGGTTGCTCAATGGCGCCAAAACCTGGTGCACTTTTGCGGGCAAAGCACAGTTGCTCTTTGTCATTGCGCGCACCGATACCGACAGGTCATTGGGACACAAGGGCCTGAGCGCCTTGTTGGTGGAGAAGCCAAGCACCGATAAGCATGAGTTTTGTTTTGATCAGGAGTCGGGGGGTCGTTTAACGGGAAGGTCTATTCCCACAATAGGTTACCGGGGTATGCACTCCTATGACCTTGTTTTTGAAGACTACTGGGTGCCTGAAGCGAACCTTATAGGCGGAGCTGAGGGGCAGGGAAGGGGATTCTATCTCGCGATGGCCGGCCTTACGGGCGGGCGAATCCAAACCGCAGCAAGGGCGTCAGGTGTGATGCGTGCCGCTCTCAAAGCCGCGGTCCGCTATTCCCAGAACCGCAAGGTCTTTGGCGCTCATCTGGGTGACTACCCGCTTACCCGGGCAAAGCTCGCCAAAATGGCCGCTCAGGTCGCTGTCAGCCGTTGCTTTACCTACCGTGTGGGTGAGCTATTGGACTGCGGCGAGGGACAGATGGAGGCCAGCCTGGTTAAGTTGTTTGCCTGCCGGTCTGCAGAGTGGATTACGCGGGAGGCGCTGCAAATACACGGCGGCATGGGTTACGCCGAGGAGACCGCGGTAAGCCGTTACTTTGTCGATGCCCGGGTGCTGTCCATTTTTGAGGGTGCCGAAGAGACACTGGCCCTCAAGGTCATCGCCCGGCAGCTGCTGCAAGATGCGCTGAACAAGGGCGAGAGACATTCCTGATGGGTATTCTGGCGGGTCTGCGGGTGGTTGAGGTCTCTGCTTTTGTGGCGGCGCCCTCTGCGGGCTTGGCACTGGCGCAGATGGGTGCTGAAGTGATTCGCATCGATGATATCCGGGGCGGGCTTGACTACCGACGCTGGCCTGTCACCGAGGACAATACCAGCCTCTTCTGGCAGGGTCTTAACAAGAGTAAGCGCTCCGTAGCCATTGATATTCGTCGGCCCGAAGGCCGGGAGCTTGCCAGATCAATCATTTGTGCCAGTGGGGAGGATGCGGGGATCCTGCTGACTAATTTTCCACCCAAGGGCTGGCTGGATTATGACAGCTTGCGCGAGGCTAGGCAGGATTTGATCCAGCTGACCGTCATGGGCAATCGCCACGGTGACTCGGCCGTCGACTACACCGTCAATCCCGCCCTAGGTGTTCCGATGTTCACCGGGCCAGAGGACCATGTGGGCCCTGTAAACAGTGTACTGCCTGCTTGGGACTGTATTACCGGACAAATGGCCGTCTCGGGATTATTGGCTGCCGAGCGTCATCGCAGCCGCACCGGAGAGGGGCAGCACATTAAGTTGGCGCTGGAAGATGTGGCCATGGCCACCATGGGTACGCTGGGCTTTATCGCCGAGGCGGAACTGGGTTTTGACCGTGAGAGGTCCGGCAATTACCTATACGGTGCATTCGGGAGAGATTTTGTCTCAGCCGACGGCGTTCAATTCATGCTCGTTGGCCTCACGCCCAAGCAGTGGCGCGGACTTTGTTCGGCCACAGAATTGGAGACGAAAATGGAGCAGCTAGCCCACGCAAGAGGCTTGGATTTCAGTCGTGAGGGCGATCGATACGAGGCGCGCAAGGAGATTGCAGCGCTGATTCAACCCTGGGCAGCATCCAGAAACATTGGCGAGATCGATGCCGCCTTTTCGGCACAAAATGTTTGCTGGGGTCGTTACCAAAGTACCCAGGAAATGGTGCTAAATGATCCCGCATGTTCTGCAGAGAACCCCCTGTTTGTTCGCAGGGAGCAAGCGGGCATAGGGGAAATGCTCATGCCGGGTAGCCCCCTTGAATTTACTGGCCTAGATCGAGAGGACGTGATGGGAGCGCCAGGCCTTGGTGAGCATACCGACCAGGTTCTATCTGAATTATTACAGTTGTCTTCCGGGGAAATCGGACGGCTTCACGATCAGAAGTTGGTAAGCAGCGGCTGAAGATCAATTTCTTAATCAGACGTTCAAGTTAAACATGGGAGAGGGTTTTGCGATGTCATTTGAAGGAAAGGTAGCGATTGTTACGGGTGGTGGCCAAGGCATAGGAGAAACCTATGCCAAGCGCTTTGCTGCTCAGGGCGCGTCAGTGGTTATTGCTGAGCTTAATGAAGAGGCCGGTCAAAGGATTGCCGACGAAATCTGTCAGGCAGGAAATTCGGCGGTTTTTGTGAAAACCGATGTGTCTTCCGAAAGCGACGCAGCGGCGGCTGCCAGCCTAGCAAGGGAGCAGTTTGGAGGCATCGACATTCTGGTGAACAACGCAGCAATTTTTCATGGCATGCGTTATGAAACCCTGCTTGATGTGGATCTCGACTACTACTACCAGATTATGAAAGTGAACATGCACAGTCCGCTGGTCATGACACGGGCGGTGGCGAGTTCCATGGCGGAGAGGGGCGGCGGTAGCGTGATCAATCAATCGTCTACGGCAGCCTGGAAGGCACAGGGGGGTTACTATGGTATTGCCAAACTGGGGGTGCAGGGGCTGACAATGTGCCTGGCCAGTGAACTCGGTGATCGTAATATTCGGGTCAACGCTATCGCACCTGGCCCCACGGATACTGAGGCTACCCGGCAGGTGCCAGCGGAGATTCTCGACCACGTAGTGAATGGATTGGCACTGAAACGGCTGGGTGATACTGCAGATATCGTCAATATGGCCCTGTTTCTGGCGTCCGATGAAGCGGCCTAGATTACCGGTCAAACTTTCAGGGTTGATGGTGGCGACACCATGCTGCCCGCCTGAACCACAGGTCAAGAAAGATGAAAATTCGTCAAACCTATATCTGCGAACCTGTACGGACACCCGTAGGAAAGTTCGGCGGCGCCTACAAGCCCTTAGAGGCACAATTCCTGGGTGCCACGGTAGTGAAGGGTCTCCTGGAGAGAACCGGGCTTCCCGGGGAGGCTGTGGAGGATGTGCTCTTCGCCCAGTGTTATTCCAGCATGGATGCACCTGCACTGGGTCGCGTGGTGGCGCTGGATGCCGGCCTGCCGACAACGGTAGGAGGATTGCAACTCGATCGACGCTGCGGCTCTGGTTTACAGGCGCTGATTTATGCCTATCTTCAGGTAGCAAGCGGTGGCTCTGATGTCGTGATAGCCGGTGGCGCTGAATCCATGAGTAACGCGCCTTTCTTTACCCATCGTGCGCGCTGGGGCCTAAAAGAGCCGGCACTTGAACTGCAGGATGCCTTAGCGCGTGGTCGCGTCACAGCGGGCGGCGTCAACTATCCCGTGGCCGGTGGCATGTTGGAAACAGCAGAAAATCTGCGCAGCGAGTATGGAATACCCCGTGAAGAGCAGGATATGTTTGCGGTGGAATCCCAGCGCCGAGCCATTGCCGCTCAAGAGCAGGGCCTGTTTGACGACGAAGTCATTCCTGTCTCTGTTCCCGCTCGCAAGGGCGATATCGTCGTGACCCAAGACGAGACTCCCCGGGAAACTACCGTGGAAGCTCTGGCAGGCCTCAAGGCGATCAGGGCAGGTGCTGATCCCGATGCTACGGTTACCGCGGGCAATGCCAGTACCCAGAACGACGGTGCCTCGGCCTGTATTGTGGCAAGTGAAGACGCGGTAGCTCAGTATGGGCTAAAGCCCTTTGGTCGGCTGGTGTCTTGGTCCGTTGCGGGGGTTGAGCCTGCACGGATGGGCATTGGGCCCGTGCCCGCAGTACAAAAGGCGCTGCGAAATGCGGGGTTGAAGTTATCCGATATAGACCTGATCGAACTCAACGAGGCCTTTGCCGCGCAGGTGCTGGCGTGTACTCGCGCGCTGGGGTTTGAGCGGGCCGATTTCGCGCGTTTAAATGTCAACGGTTCGGGCATTTCGTTGGGCCACCCGGTAGGGGCAACGGGGGGGCGCATCCTCGCGACACTGCTGCGTGAAATGGGCCGTCGGGGGAGTCGATACGGTATCGAAACTATGTGTATCGGTGGCGGCCAAGGCCTTGCTGCGGTATTTGAGCGGGTTTAGTCCAGTTCCGGTGGCGGTGGCCATTCCGCTTTAGCAGCTGCCGTATAGAGGCCTTCGAAAACGAAAGTCATATAGGTTTTGCGGAAGCGTTTCGCCTGCTTTACCCGCTCCTTGACAGAATTCGCTCCTTTGAGAACGAGGAACAAACCTACCAGCGATGCGCTGGCGGTAATGATGGCGCTCATTTCCGGGTCTGTACCCTTGCGCAGATGTCCGTGCTTTGCGTGCCAGCGGAAGAGTTTGCGGTAGTGGGCAATAAGCGGATCCTTGCGAGCGCCATCCCTGAGCATTTGTTGAATACGGATTCTCAGTAAGCTCAGGTCTTCGGCGCTAAGATCGGAGGCATCTGTGAAGGACTCACGTCTAGCGAATGAGCGGTCCAGCGTGTAGATGAGTTCCTTGTCGAGTTTTTCCTCGACAGCGGCAATAAGATCTTCCTTCTTCTTAAAATGATAGTAGGCGCCCGGACGCGTGACGCCTGCCCTGCGCGCCACCTCAGAGACGGAGACAGCCTGTTCCCCCACTTCTGCCATAAGCAACATGGCTGTCTTCATTAGTTGTTCCCGGGTCTCTACAGATTTGGCTTTTCTGCCATCGCGGATCGTGTCTTTCGTCGACACAGGTTTTTCAGCACCGTCTCCGTCGTGAGAGTAGCGAGGCAGTTTTGGCCAGTCTTTGAGCTTTTCCGGTAACAAAGCACCATCGAACATCAGCTGGTAATTGGCCTTGCCAAAAAGCTTGGCTTGTTTGTGTCGACGGCTCTTTTGCTTGAATTCAGATACCGCCAGAAAAGAAGAAACCAGAGTGGTACCCCTAACGATGGCAGCTATATCGGCTTCGACGCCAGGCTTCACCAAGCCTTCACGGGCTGCCCGGGTAAGGCCCCTTTCTCGGAAGCGTATGATGACGTCATCTGTGCCTTGTTCCAGCAGTCTCTGAATGCGCAGATAGATGGTGTCCTGATCCTCTGCGGCAAACTCTGCGGCCTGTGAATAAAGGTATTTGTCTTCTTTACTGCCGGCTACGGTTCTGACCAGTTGGTGATCAGTATCTTTGCGTACGGCCTCGAGCAGGGCATCGCGGGATTTGAAGTGATAGTAAGCCCCAGGGCGGGTAACTTCGGCGGCTTTGGCTACAGCAACGACAGACACCGAGTTAATGCCTTTTTCAACGATGAGTTTCGCGGCGGCTGCAATTAGCTTCTGGCGGGTCGCACGGCTTCGGGCTGACCAGCCGTTCTCTGGCTCTGCCGTGGATTCGGTATTGGATGCCATAATCGTTTTCAGCTTATTAGTGGTTGGGAAGCCTGAATTCCCGGCTCCTCCGCTTCGAAGATAATAACAGAACCCTTATCAGCCCTGCAAAAAATGTACTGAGTGTTGAATCGGTCTCTCTAGGGGCGACTGTATTCTTGCGATTAACTTTACACACGTGTTAACCTAACGGTTGAATTCGCCGTATCAAATCCGATGAGATTCCCGACGGCGTTGGGTGGCGTAACGGCTTGTGCTAAGAGGAATAGGGCGCTAATGACCAATTCTGCCTGGAGAACCGAGCAGCGACACACCATACTCGAGCTGTGGAAAGAAGCCGTGGCAACATCGCCTGATACGGTGTTCCTGCACTTTCTTGATGACAATGAGAAGTATACTTACGCCGAGTTCGATGCGTTATCTAATCGGCTGGCCCAAGGCCTCTTGAGCAGCGGGATCGCTTCTGGGGATCGCATTGCCACGCTACTGGACAGCCATGCGGATTCAGTCGCCTTGTTGATTGCGGCCTCCAAGGTCAATGCTGTGTACGTGCCCGTCAACACGGCGAATAAAGGCGAGTTCCTGAGGAATCCTCTGGCCAATTCCGGGGCAAGGGTTCTGGTCAGCGAGGCCCAATACCTTGAGCGGGTGGCAGCGATCAGGGAGGGCTTGCCCGACCTGCAGACGATTTATATTCGGGGGGAATCCTCAGCGAGCGCAACGGCCGGTGAGTTATTTGCGCAATTATATTCAGACAACAGTGCCGACACTGATATCTGCCCAGATCCCGGTGACATCGCGGGCATTATTTACACGGGGGGCACAACCGGCCCCTCCAAGGGCTGTATTCTCAGTCAGAACTATATCGCCAACCAGGCACTCAGAACCCGGGAAATGTGCGACCCCCGGCCCGGCGAGGTTAACTGGACCTGCCTGCCCTTATTCCACTTGAACGCCATCGTCGTGACCCTGCTGTATTCGGTGGTAAGCGGTACTACCGCCGCTATTACCCCTCGGTTCTCCCTGTCCGGCTTTTGGGCGGATATAGAAAAGAGTGGTGCCTCGGTAGCGTCTGTGCTGGGTTCCATGATTCCCCTTATTGCCAATATGCCCGACAGCGAGGACATGTTGCGTTGCAAGGGGCAGCTGAGAATGGCCAGGGGAGCACCATTTCCCGGCGAGCTCCAAGAGATCTGGCGGGACAGATTCGGCGCTGAGATCGTGGGGGCACATGTTTACGGCCTGACCGAATCAAGCTTTATATCCATGCTTTCCTATAGCGAAGCTACAGACGCACCTCCGGGGTCATCCGGAAAGCTCAATCATCGTGATTTCGAGGTGATGATCGTAAACGACAGCTTCGAAGAGGTGCCGGCGGGGCAGACCGGAGAAATCGTCGTCCGGCCCAAACGCCCTAATGTGATGTTTGAAGGTTATTGGGGTAGGCCACAGGAAACCCTCAATGTTTTTGAGGGTCTGTGGCTTCACACCGGTGATATCGGCAAGTTTGATGAGAATGAATTTTTATATTTCGTCGACAGGAAGAAGGATTATCTGCGCCGTCGGGGAGAGAACATCTCCAGTTATGAAATGGAGACAACCTTTGCCCTGCATCCCGCTGTTAATGAGGTGGCGGTACATGCGGTTCCGTCGGCGCTCACCGAAGACGACATCAAGGTGACCGTGGTCAAGGAGGCGGAATCGCCCCTGACCGAACATGAACTGGCAACCTGGGCGATAGACCATGTCCCGTATTACGCGATACCACGTTATATAGAGTTTAGGGCTCAGTTACCCAAAAACCCTGTGGGTAGAATTTTGAAAAACCAGCTGCGCGACGAGGGCTGCACAGACGCTACCTGGGATCTCGAGCAGTCAGATATAACCTACAAGAAGGGCTGATCGGGCGACGACCCGCAGTTGGAATAGTCATGGAATATCGGAATATTTTTGTAGGCGGTCAATGGCGTGAGCCCGCATCAGAGAAGCGTATCTCAGTAGAGTGTCCTGCCAATCGGGAAATCATGGGTTCCTGTCCTGAGGCGACCGAACAGGATGTTGACGCGGCAGTAAATGCCGCCAAGTCGGCCCTCGCTGGGGAAAAATGGTCGAGCACCTCTGGTGAGGATAGGGCATCCCATATCGATGCGTTGTCTGCGGCTATCAAGTCGCGAACCGATGATCTGGCTGTCTGTGCCGCCCGGGAGATCGCTGCTCCCTACAGCTTCTGCAAAGGCCAGGTCGCTATGGCCAGAATGACGCTTAAATTTTACGGACAACTTGCCAGAGATTATGAATTTGAAGAGCGCAGGACCGGCTACTTTGGACAGGTGCTGGTGCGTAAGGAGCCGGTCGGTGTGGTCGCAGCGATTGTGCCGTTTAACGGTCCGCTGTTTGCTGCGATGCTCAAGATCGGTCCCGCATTGGCTTCCGGTTCAACGGTGGTGCTTAAGGTGCCAGTGGAGGCACCGCTGTTTTCATATGTGCTCGCTGAGTGTATTCAGGAGGCGGCGATACCGGCCGGTGTCATCAATATTCTGACAGCAGATCGCGACGCCAGTGAATATCTGGTGGCGCACCCCGATGTCAATATGGCGAGCATTACCGGCAGTGTTGTCGCCGGCCGACGGGTGGCGGAGATTTGTGGCTCCCAGATCAAACGAGCGGCCCTGGAGCTCGGCGGTAAGTCTGCGGCGATTGTCTGTCCCGATGCAGAGCTCGCCACAGTTGTCCCTGAACTGGCCAAAGCCTCTGTGATTAACAGCGGACAGGCTTGTGCCGCCCAGACTCGTATTCTTATTCCCAGAAAGCGTTATGAAGAAACGGTCTCGGCCCTGGGTGATGCTTACAGCGCAATGAAAGTGGGAGATCCTTTCGACCCTGAAACCGCACTCGGACCCATGATCCACGAGCGGCACTTTGAACGCGTGAAGGCCTGTATTAGCGCTGGCGTCGACGAAGGGGCTAGGCTTGTCACCGGGGGTGGAACACCTGAGCACCTTAAGTCGGGTTACTTTATCGAACCGACACTGCTGGCGGATGTGACCAGCGACATGCAGATTGCGCGTGAAGAAATCTTCGGCCCGGTAGTTTGTGCGATTGCCTACGATGACATAGAGGACGCCATTCGAATTGCCAATGACTCGGAGATGGGGCTCTCTGGCTCGGTCTGGACGTCAGATGTAGAAGCCGGAATTGAGATAGGCCGGAAAATACAAGCCGGAAATTTCACCATCAACGGTTTTTCGATGGATGTGGCGGCACCTTTTGGCGGTTATAAGTCTTCCGGACTGGGTCGAGAACTGGGAGAGGAAGGGCTGCACGACTACCTCGAATTTAAGTCCATAAACCTACCCGCAGGCTAAGGCTATGGATTTCAGTGATACCCCTGAAGAGGCGACTTTCCGCGCGGAGGTAAGGGCATGGCTCGACGCCAACGGCGCTGCTCTGCAGTCAACCGTTCCTGATGAGCTGTATATCGAGGCCGATATAGAACGCTGTCGTCAGTGGCAGCGTAAAAAGGCAGACGCGGGTTATGCACATATTGTGTGGCCCCGGGAATATGGGGGCATGGGTGGCACCTGGATGCAGGCGGCTATCTTTGACCAAGAAGAACGGCGCCTGCCGCGGCCTTTCAATTACTTTTCTGTTGGTATTGGGCAATGCCTGCCACCCATCATGACTTATGGCTCTGAGGAGCAGAAACAACTGATTCCACGCACCCTGCAGGGGGATTTGATTTGGTGTCAGCTGTTTTCCGAGCCCAGTGCTGGGGTGGATCTGGCGGCGGTGAGAACCCGAGCCGTTCGCGAAGGGAGTAGCTGGAAAATAAGCGGCCAAAAAGTGTGGACCTCCGGCGCGCACGTTTCTGACTACGGCATCTTGCTTGCGAGGACTGATCCCGAACTACCAAAACACAAAGGCTTGACCTTCTTTGTGGTGGACATGCGCCAACCGGGTGTGGAAGTTAAGCCCATCAAACAAATATCTGGCCACAGCGAATTTAATGAAGTCTTTCTAGATGGTGTGGCGCTGCCAGATTCCTGTCGTCTCGGTGAGGTCAATCAGGGGTGGCAGGTGGCCATGCATGCCCTGTCCGCAGAACGCTTCAAGCGCCTTAACACGCGCATGCCGTCCATGTTGTCGGTCCTCGATCTAGCCCAACACTGCGACATTGAGGGTAAAGCTGCGATAGAGCGCGATGATGTCAGACAGTATCTCGCGGGAGCGCTGGCTAACCAGTGCGCTTTGGAAAATTTTATGTCGCGCATTTTGACGGTGCTTTCCGAAGGGGGCGAGTTGGGTGGCGAGGCTTCCATACTGAAACTGATGTCCTGTCAGCTGAATCAGGACCTCAGTGCCTACGCCATGGACCTGTTTGGCGAGGAGGGAACAATTCTCGATGAACACGCCCATGCGCTACAGGACGAGCTCTACGATGCCTATCTGTGGACGCCAGGTCTGCGAATTGCCGGTGGGGCAGACGAAATACTCATGAACATTATCGCGGAGCGAACCCTAGGCCTGCCGGGGTCACCGCGTCTGGACAAGGGCAAGGCATTCAAGGACCTGTGATGGCAACAGTTGGACAATACAGTATATGAGCGAGTTGAGTTTTGGTCAGATCATGCGCCGCAACTGTGAGATCGATGATCAGGCCGGAGTCATGGAGTTTCAGGGTCAGTGGTATGACTGGGCCTTTCTGGCCGAGACTATTGACGGTCTGGCAGATATCTTTCGGGAATTCCAAGTCCCTGCTGGCGCTGAAATTGCCGTTGTGTGCCGCAATCGCCCTCATCAGGTTGCCGCATTTTGTGCCGTGATCAGCAGTGATCGCTGTGTTGCGCCAGTCAATCCTTTTGCCTCCGCAGAAAAAATTGTCGCTGATTTGCAGGACCTTAAGGCGGCGGTCGTCATTGCCAGTTCGGCGGACTGGGAGTCGCCCGTATTACAGGCCTTCGCGAGGGAGAATAAAGTACTGGGGCTTAGCCTAGATGAGTCGCGCAATACCGAGCACCTCTCGGTGTTGCCGACCCGTCAACCCGCTGACCCGTTGATATTGGCGCCCCAGAATCCGGGGGTGGCGGTACTGATACAAAGCAGTGGGACCACTGGAAAACCCAAACGGATTCCGATGTATGCGGCCAAGCTCAGTGCGGCGTACGGCAATATTCCTGCTGGGATGACCGCAGACGGCGGCGCAAAAATAAAAACCAAACCGGCGCTTATCACCCAGCCCCTGGTGCATATCGGCGGCTTGTTCTGGGTCGTGCATTCGTTGCTGGACGCGCGTCCTATTAGCCTGTTAGACAAGTTCAATGTGGCGCAGTGGGCACAGGCGGTGGAGCAGTATCAGATCCGAGTATGCTCACTGGTGCCCGCCATGATCAACATGGTGCTGGAATCTGATTTGCCGGCTGAAAAAATTTCAAGTCTGATCTGCGTGCGTTCCGGTACTGCGCCACTGTCGGTGAACGCGCAACAGACCTTCGAGCAGCGATTTGGGATTCCCATATTGCCGACCTACGGCGCCACCGAGTTCTCTGGCGCTGTTTGCGGTTGGACCTTGGAAGCCAAGAAAGCATTTGGTGATGTCAAAGCGGGCAGTGTAGGCCGTGCCTACGACGGCGTTGGTTTGCGCATTGCCGACCCAGAGAGCGGCGAGATACTGCCCATGGGTGAGACAGGGATATTGCAAGTCAGGTCTCAACAAATGGCAAATGAACATGACTGGGTGTCTACCACAGACCTCGCTAGCATCGATGCTGATGGCTTTGTCTGGCTCAGTGGTCGTGCCGACGCAGCCATTAATCGCGGGGGCTTTAAAATTATTCCCAATGAGGTTGCGGCCATCCTTGAGGCGCATGCGCAAGTAAAGGAAGCCACTGTTGTCGCGATGGATGACGCGCGCCTGGGCCAGGTGCCCGTGGCGGCGGTGGAGCTTTGCGAGGGTGCAAGCGGCGTCTCCGAGGCGTCGCTGAAAACCTGGGCAAAAGAGAACATGACCAGCTACTTTGTGCCCGTGCGCTTTGCCATAGTAGATGCCTTGCCGCGCACATCTTCCATGAAAGTGAGTCTGATGGATGTAAGGCGCCTGTTTGACAGTTAACGCAGGCTAAATTTCCAGCGAGTAACCCCCATGAGAGGCACTATGTTCGAAACGATAAGCTACGAGACCCAAGACGATCATGTGGCCACGGTGACCATAAATCGACCGGACGCTATGAACAGTTTCAACAGCCAGATGGTTGAAGAAATGGCCGCGGTCTGGGCGCTGATTAAGGCCGATGACCAGGTGCACGCGGTGGTGATCAGGGCGGCTGATGGCAGGGCATTTTCCACGGGCAAGGACGTCAAGGAAGCGGATTCCATCTGGCGGGAGGGAGTTGTGTGGTCCCAGTGGGATCCGGGCAAGAAGCTGGGGCCTAAGCAGAACGACATGTGGAAGCCCATTATATGTGCAGTACATGGCTTGTGCTGTGGGGGTGCGTACTACTGGCTCAACGAATCCGATATTGTGATCTGCTCAGAAGATGCAGAGTTCTTTGATCCTCATGTGAGTTTCGGCATGGTCAGTGCCTGTGAGCCTATTGGCCTGACACGTCGGATTGCCTATGGCGAAGTCATGCGCATGAACCTGCTGGGCAATGATGAGCGAATGTCATCGGCTACAGCCCTGCGAATTGGTCTGGTCAGCGAGGTGATGGAATCCCGGGAAGCGCTGTGGGCGCGGGCAGGGGAGCTGGCGGCCAAGGTCGCCAGTAAGCCAACCTTGGCGACCCAGGGCACCGTGAAAGCCGTCTGGCAGTCCTTGGATTCTGGGCTCTCAACGGCGCTCGACAGGGCCATGCTCTACATTCAGGTCAATAACCTGATGGACGGTCAGGTTGACCATACAACGGCGAAAAAGTCGCCCCATGAAGTGCGCTGATGCGTGCTAAGCATATAGACATGCCACGATGAAATTCGATTTTAACGAAGACCAGCAGTTTATCCGCAA
>CAJQQW010000240.1 GCA_905480565.1 uncultured Halioglobus sp.
CGGTTGGCACTGGTTCGTGTGGAATCGAGCCCTTCAGTGCTGTTGTCGGATATGGCGGGCTCCTATTTGCCGATTGCGGTAGCACATGGCGAGGGTCGCGCTGAATTCGCAGACGACACTGAGCAGGCCGCTTGTGATGCCAGCGGGGGAGTTGCCCTGCGTTATCTTGAGAACAACCTGCAAGTGGCCGAGCGTTACCCAGCTAACCCGAACGGCTCCCCCCTGGGCATTACGGGTGTGACCAGTGTGGATGGCAGGGCTACTATTATGATGCCGCACCCCGAGCGCGTGTACCGTAAGGTGCAGCATTCATGGGGGCCGCAGGCATGGGAGGAAGACGCGGGCTGGCTGCGACTGTTCCGCAATGCTCGCCGGTGGCTGGGGTGATTGATAGCTCCAAACTACGCTTGTGACCGTCGCCTGTTAATTTATAATGACGCACCTTTTAGTCGGGGGCGTGAGACGTTTCCCCGCCAATCCTTTAGAGCGATGTGATGTTAAATAAGTATCCGTTGTGGAAATATCTCCTGGTGCTGTTAGTAGTGCTGCTGGGATTATTTTATGCAGCACCCAACCTGTATAAACCGGATCCGGCCTTGCAGATTGCAGGAGAGAGCAGTGCACAGATTCTTGACAGCCGGATCCTCAAGCGCGCGACTGACGCGCTGACGGCCGCTGGTATAGCGTACTTTGGAGAGGAAATAGATGCAGACGGTCGCAGCGCGCTGCTGCGTCTGGTGGAGGAGGAGCAGCAACTGGTGGCTCAGTCAACCGTGTCGAGGGCACTGGGTGACGGTTTTATTGTCGCGCTGAATCTCGCGCCAACCACGCCCGAGTGGTTGAGTGATTACGGTGCGCAGCCGATGAAATTGGGCCTGGATCTCAGTGGTGGCGTACATTTCAAGCTCGAGGTTGACGTAGATGCAGCGCTGGAGCGCCGTCGCGAGTTTTATGTCAATAGCATAAAGCGTGTACTGCGTGAGGCCCGTGTGCGCGGTTATGTCGCGCTCAAGCCACAGGGATTCATCGATGCGACCTTCAAGACGGAGGAACTCCGGGAGAAAGGGCGCAAGGCGGTCGCTGAAAACAGCCCCGAACTGCTGTTGGAGCGTTTCGAAGAAGGCGATAACTGGGGCCTGCGAGCCAGTCTTTCCGAGCAGCTGGAGAAGGAAATTGTTGAATATTCCGTAAGCCAGAACCTCACTACACTGCGCAACCGGGTCAATGAGCTCGGTGTGTCCGAGCCGCTGGTGCAGCGGCAGGGCAGTAACCGCATCGTGGTCGAGCTGCCGGGTATTCAGGATACCGCAGAGGCCAAGCGTATACTCGGCAAAGTGGCAAATCTGGAGTTCAGGCTGGTGGCCCAGATGGATGCGCCTGCCTCGGATAAGCAGCAGTTCGGTTATCGCAGCGCTGAGCGTCGCGAAACGAGCGAATGGCTGGAACGGGATGTCATTATTACGGGTGAGCGGGTATCTAACGCCCAGGCAAGCTTCGACCAGAATGGTCAGCCCAACGTCCAGATAAGCCTCGACAGCGAGGGCGGTACGATGATGTCCCGTGCCACGCGAAACAATATCAAGCGGCGCATGGGCGTATTGTTCATCGAGCGCAAGTACCGCACACGCTACGAAATGGATGAAAATGGGGAAGAGATTGCGGTAAAAATGCCCTATGACGAAAAAAAGCTGCTGACGGCGCCAGTAATACAGTCGGCGCTGGGTGCCCAGTTTCAGATTACCGGCCTCGATAGTCCACTGGAGTCGTCCGAGCTGGCTCTGATGCTCCGGGCGGGTGCTCTGGCCGCGCCAATCTCATTTGTCGAAGAGCGTACCGTGGGACCTTCGCTGGGCGCTGAAAATATCAGGCTCGGGCTGCAGTCGGTTTACTACGGTCTGGCCGCCGTGGTGTTGTTCATGGTGGTCTATTTTAGGGTGTTTGGTATGGCAGCGGTCATTGCGCTCACCAGTAATCTGATCTTGCTGGTGGCGGTTATGTCTGTATTGGGCGCTACCCTGACCTTGCCAGGTATTGCGGGCATCGTATTGACCGTCGGTATGGCGGTGGATGCCAACGTGCTTATTTTCGCCCGCATACGGGAGGAGATTCGCAAGGGGCTGTCGCCCCAGATGGCAATCCACGGCGGCTTCGAGCGAGCTTTCACGACCATTCTTGACGCCAACCTCACCACCCTGATTGTCGCGGTCATTCTTTATGCGGTGGGCACCGGTCCGATCAAGGGCTTCGCCGTGACCCTGTCGTTCGGCATCCTGACCTCGATGTTTACCGCCATTATGGGCACACGAGCCCTGATTAACCTTTTTTATGGGGGCCGCCGGGTGCAGTCACTTTCCATCGGGGGTAATAAGGCATGAAGACCATTAAGTTTATGAGTCATCGCAAGTTGGCCATGTCGATTTCGGGTCTGTTGCTGGTCCTCTCGATTTACTCTCTGGCGACCCAGCAGCTCAACTGGGGATTGGATTTCACCGGAGGCACTCTGGTCGAGGTGCATTACAGTGACAGCGCCGACCTCGGTGCAATACGCTCTGCACTGACGAATTCTGGCTATGCGGGTGCGGTGGTGGTCAGCTTTGGCAGTGATCGGGATGTCATGATTCGTTTGCCCCAGGGCTATTCTGATGAGCAGGGCGTGGAGTTGCTGGGGACCTTACAGAAATCGTTTGGCGGTGATGTAGAACTGCGGCGCATGGAATTTGTGGGGCCCCAGGTTGGTGATGAACTGCGCGAACAAGGCGGGCTTGCGATGTTGCTGGCATTGGGTCTTGTCACCCTGTATATCGCGTTCCGGTTTCAACTCAAGTTTGCGCTGGGTGCTATTGCAGCGCTTGTGCATGACGTTATCCTGACACTGGGCTTTTTCTCAATGATCGGGATGGAGTTCAATCTCACCGTACTGGCCGCCATACTGGCCGTGATCGGTTACTCGATCAATGACACTATCGTGGTCTTTGACCGTATCAGGGAGAACTTCCGCAAACTGCGTCGTACGGAGCCCGAGGA
>CAJQQW010000241.1 GCA_905480565.1 uncultured Halioglobus sp.
AAGATGCAGATGTTGCAGCACGACTTCGACGTCATGCTTCGCCCCAAATTGGACTCCCTTCGCCGCCAGGTTGTTACCGTGGAGGAGCGCATCCGCGAGGTCTCCTTGATGAAGGATCAGCTCCTGGAAGAGGCCGTCCTCGACCACCGTGCGCTGATGGAGCAGATCCACCTTTCCTCGGACCGCAGGCTTGGGGCCCTGGATGAATTGCGGGATGCACTACCGAATACGGAGGTTGTAGATTTTGTGGCGCTGCAATGCAGACCAGACTGTGACATGGTGATCAATGGTGAGGTGATCTATGCAGACAGGCATCACCTGACACTGGTCGGCGCAAGAATTCTGGGCAAGCGGCTCCACGAAACCGCCACGTTCGATCAATACTTGCACCTCGAACCTAACGATTCGCAACCTCCTGATAGAGTTGACAATCTCACTAACTAGTCTGTAAAGACAGTAGGGGTATTGCCAAGTTAAATCGTCACCTCGGTACTGACAAGTTAACTTAGATTTGCTCCAAATGTGGAAACCACAAACCAAAATCTCGGGATACTACAGCCCAATGTGGGGGCCAATGACATATTTCTGGTCAGTCTAGGCTCGATTGTGTAGCGCCAGCCCGTGACCTCGAGTTAACTTGTCAGTACCTAAAAATGTGTCCCAGTGCATATTAAGCCGATTTAGTTTTTAGATGCTCACTGTTAACATGTGAACTAGGAGTTGCAAGGGATGGCGTCCTGAAGATACATTATGAAAGCTAAAAAGAACAGGAAGGCCGCATGGCTGGTTGTTGCGCTGCTACTCGGGTTCTATGTGCCCATGGCCAGTGCCAGCAGGAACATCCTGTTTATCATTATCGATGATATGCGCCATGATCCGCAGGCAATTACCCCCAATATCGACATACTCGCGCTCGAGTCGACCCGTTACAATGACGCCTACGCCTCCGTACCGGTTTGCCTGGGCTCGCGCACAACGCTTATGACCGGCTTCAAGCCCAGTACCCACCAGGTGGGACTGGACGGCTGGGACTTTTCGAACTACGACGCGGTCTTCAACAACCCGTTCATTACTACATTGCCCCAGGAGCTCAGTGCGGCCGGGTACACCACGGCGACCATGGGAAAGGTGTTTCACAGCCCTGAGCCAAGCAAGTGGGACATTTCCCAGCCCTATACCAGCATTACCACTCTTACCGAGTTCGGCGACCCCGGTCCCGACGGCACATACTTTTTCCGTCTGGTGATGGATCCGGCTGAAACCCATCCTGACCAGGCAGTCGCCGATTGGGGTTCTCAGTTTATCGACGACTACGACGACACCGCGCCGTTCTTCCTGGCGATCGGGTTCGAGCAGCCTCACGTGCCTTGGGTGTTACCGCAGTGGGCCTACGATCTATACCCGGCGCCGGTGCCTCACGTGCCGGTCCCGGGGGACCTGGATGACGAGCCGCCGGAGGCGCGCAAGGGCCGTGAGCAGTACGACTCGGTTCTCGACGCAGGCGAGGCCGCCAACTATACCGGCGCTTACCTGGCGGCTATTTCCCATACCGACGCAATGGTAGGGCAGGTACTCACTTCGCTGGCGAACAGTCCCCATGCTGTCAACACCGATATTGTGCTGCTCTCTGACCACGGCTATCACCTGGGCGAGAAGTTCCGCTGGCGCAAACTGACGTTTTGGCAGCCGGCGGTGCGTGTACCCCTGTATATCAAGTCCCCGGCGATTGCGGCGGGTGATGTGGATATACCGGTCAGCTTGCTCGATATACCACCTACGATACTGGCCCTGGCCGGGGTGGCCGCGGAGCCCCAGTTTGAAGGCATTTCCCTCACCATCGGCGCAAGCCCGGTGGAGATCTATATGCGCAATGGCATCGCTACCCTGAGTGCCGGCATCAAGCAGATCGACTATGATATCGCCCAACCTGGCAATTCCGACCGGGCCCGCTACGACCTCACCATCGACGCGGACGAGCTGAACAATATCCAGCCCCCTGGTTGCTGAGTAGGTACCGGCAAACAGCCCCAGCTTACGGGTCAGGGGATCCTCATTGGGTACCAGGATCAAGAAAATCGCGTCGGGCTTGGCGACACGCAACATTTCGCGAAGGCTGGCAACCGGATCAACAAAATGTTCCAGGGACCCCAGGCAGGTCACCACATCAAAGCGACCGCTGTCGAAGGGCACTGAAAAGGAACTCCTGCGGAAAAGCCCTGGCGATAGCGCGGCAGGCGCGTGATATGTTGGGGGGTAATGGTATTTCGGATGAGTACCCGGTGATGCGTCACATGTGCAACCTCGAGGTGGTTAACACCTATGAGGGTACCCATGATATTCATGCACTGATACTGGGGCGAACGCAGACGGATATACACGCCTTCTGACCCCTTTAAGAGTAGAGAAGATATGCAGATTACAGGACAGTGTTTTTGTGGACTCTTGGCTTACGAGGCGGAACTGGATGAAAATATGGTCGGCTTGTGTCACTGCCGGGATTGCCAGATTTTCAGTGGCTCGGCATTCCGGACATCGGGCATCGTTCCCCCGGGAAATTTCAGATTTACCCAGGGTACGCCGAAGCATTTCGACAAGGTGGTGGATAGTGGCTCGGTGCGTCGCATGGCTTTTTGCGGGGAGTGCGGCTCACACCTTTGTTCATTCCCAAGCGAGGAAGAGGGCGGCTTTGTCTCGATACGTGTTGCCAGCAGCCACCAGTTTGACAAGTTAAAACCGAAGACAGAGTTCTTCTGTGATTCGCGCGTGGCCTGGTGGCCGGGTCTGGAGGACTCAGCTGAATTCCCCAGGATGTTTCCCCGGTAGAGCTGAGGGCTTACTGTTGCGCGGCATGTTTCTTTACGAGCTGCTGTGCAAACTCATAGAACGCAATATCCACCGCGTTGTCCGCCTTTATCCGCTCGATGAGTGACTGGGGCACATCCATATCTTTGCTTACGTTCTCCCGGACGTCTTCCTGCAACATTCTCCAACCAAAACGACGCTCCAGCTCGGTGAGAAACGCGGGCATGTCACTCTGTAGTCCAATGACATCGACCTTGGCGAGGTTTTGTTTAGCGGTCTCAAGTTCTGCAGGGCCGATGGGATAGGGGTCAAAGCCGGATAGCAGGTCACTGTCATCGGGCACCGCGAATACCTTGGCCTGGTGATTCAGTATCTGGCCTTCGAAGTATTTTGGAATGTTATAAATATCTTCCAGTGAGGCATCCGCTAATTCGGGGCGCTTCCTTTTCTTTTGCTTCAGTACCGATAGCGTTCGTGCAACGGGCTCTCGTAACACCGTAAATGTAGTGGGTGGCTTGTCGCCCGTCAGGCGGCGTGTGACCGCGAATGGCATATGCCCGTGAAAAAGCCGAAACGCTGCCTGCTCCTCCGGTGGGAGTCCGACCAGCAGACCGCCCATTTCATACAGCACGAGATAATTAAGCAGGCCGCCTTTCTGGGGAAGGGGATAGATCTCCTCCTGTCGAAAATTTTCCAGCAGGTGTTGCCGCAGGCTGGTGCCGGCGGTCTTCTGGATGTGAATAAAGAAAAACTGCTCGGCCTGCTCGCTGTCAGGCATCCGGTTGTTACTGTCCGTCATTATTGCTTGGCTTTATGCCCCTGTTCTAAATGTGTGA